>JABUSI010000003.1 GCA_021442745.1 Erysipelotrichaceae bacterium
CGGCAACCATGGTTTCCAAACAATCCAATCTGAAAATTCCTTTTGTGAATTCGTGGATGAAGACGATGGAAGCCATTACGTTTGACCGTTCAAACATGCGGGATGCCGTCCGGATGATCCGGGATGTCGTTGCCAAACTGAAAGAGGGAAAAAACGTTGTTATTTTCCCGGAAGGCACGCGTTCGAAAAAGATGGAAATGGGTGATTTCAAGCCGGGCTCTTTTAAGCCGGCACTGACTGCAAAATGTACCGTTGTACCGATTACCCTGGTAAATACCTTTGCGACGGACGTAAAGGGAAAGACGGATAACCGGGTAAAGATTATTTTCTCGGATCCGATTCGATACGATGAATTCAAAGATATGACGACAACGGAATTATGCGAAAAAGTAAAGGGTATTATACAGGAAAACTTAGATCGGGGGTTATAGTATGAGATTTGTGGATATTATCAATAAGAAAAGACTGAATCAGCCTTTAACAAAAGAAGAAATTCAATTCTGGATTGACGGATACGTCAAAGGAGATATTCCTGATTATCAGGTCAGTGCATTGTGTATGGCGATTGTGCTGAACGGAATGAACCGGGAGGAAACGCGTGATCTGACAATGGCGATGACGTATTCGGGTGACGTTATTGATTTGTCTGCCATAAACGGTGTGAAGGTGGATAAACATTCAACCGGCGGCGTCGGTGATAAGACATCCTTGTCTTTGACACCGATGGTTGCTGCCTGCGGAGCTAAAGTCGCTAAGATGAGTGGCAGAGGTCTGGGACATACCGGAGGAACACTGGATAAACTGGAGTCCATCAAAGGCTTCGATATTATGATCGGTCAGGAAGATTTCATCCGGCAGGTTAACGAAATCGGTGTTTCGATTGTCGGTCAGAACGCACAGCTGGTACCTGCCGATAAGAAACTGTATGCGTTGCGGGATGTTACCGGAACCGTGCAATCCATTCCTTTGATTGCATCCAGCATTATGTCCAAGAAACTGGCAAGCGGTGCGGATACCATTCTTCTGGACGTTAAATACGGAGAAGGTGCTTTCATGCAGACGGTAGAAGAGGCTAAGGTTCTGGCAAAAACAATGATTGAAATCGGAACGGATTGCGGGCGTGATACCCGGGCAATGATTACCGATATGAACCAGCCGCTGGGCAAAGCAATCGGTAACGCTCTGGAAGTAAAGGAAGCCATCGAAACCTTAAAAGGAAACGGACCGGAAGACTTTACTGAACTGTGTATGACAGCGGGAAGCATCATGCTTCAGCAGGCACATATCGCAAAAGACGAAACGGAAGCACGGGCAATGCTGAAAGAAGCTGTTACCAGTGGTGCGGCATTACAGAAACTTCGCGATTTTGTAAAAGCTCAGCATGGTGACGTAAAGATGATTGATAATCCGGAACTGTTGCCGTCTGCCAGGTTTATGACGCCGGTGAAAACCAGAAGTGCCGGTTTTGTGACGGATCTGAAAGCATTGGAACTGGGTAACCTGGCAATGCGTCTGGGTGCCGGAAGAGCAACCAAGGAAGACGTCATCAATCCTGCGGTAGGCATTGTGCTGAATAAGAAAGTCGGTAATACGGTTCGTATGGGTGAGGCTTTGGCAATTATTCATCATGATACGCCGCTGGAAGAAAACTGGCTGGAAGATTTCTACAACACGTTCACCATTGAGCCGACGTGTGATAACGTGGAACCGTTGATTGCAGCAGTATTGTAAGAAACAAGGGCTTCTTTAGGAAGTCCTTTTCTTTGCCTGTGTTCAATGGTATAATCGTACAATAGGTGGTGATGACATGGATTCATTCCGTATATCGATTGATCAGTTTGAAGGACCGATGGATCTGATGCTTCATCTGGTAAGGGAAAAAGAACTGGACTTGTTTGACCTGGATCTGGATGTACTGGCGGATCAATACATTGCCTATATCGAAGCGATGGATAACATGCATCTGGAAATTGCCAGTGAGTATCTGGCGGAACTTGCCGGATTACTGGAATATAAAAGCCGCAGGCTTTTACCGAAGGATAAAAGTGAACTGGAAGATACCTATGAAGAAGATACCAGGGAACAACTGGTGCAACGCTTACTGGAATACGACCGTTTTCAAAGAGTCAGCGAAACGTTCCGGCAGTTGCAGGAAGAACGGATGCTGCACATGGATAAGCCGCAGGAGGAAATTGTTTCCGGATGGCTGAAAGATCCCAATAACTTTACGGACGCCAGGGGCAATGCCTACGACCTGATCAAGGCGATGAACCGGGTAATCCAGCGGTATAAAATCATGCAGCCGTTACCAAAAGCGGTTGCCAGAAAAGAGTTGTCTATAGAAGAACGCACGGTAACCTTGAAGGCGAATATGGTGCGGCTGGGAGATACGTTTACACTGGAAGATCTGTGTGCGGACGTTACGCAGATGAATGAGTTTCTGGTAACGTTTCTGTCCGTACTGGATATGATTCGTTCCGGATATCTGTCCGTTTGTACAGGTGATGACGACACTATTTGGTTAGGAAGGGGAAGCAGTCATGAATCATGAGTTATACAGTTTGATTGAGGGCGTATTGTTTGTGGTCGGGGATGACGGCGTGGAAACCGAACGTCTGGCTGCTGCTCTGGAGCTTCCCGAACCAACCGTTCAGGAAGCATTGGATGAAATGGTAACGCAATATGCCAACGATGACCGGCGCGGAATTGAACTGGTTGTATTTGGCGGAAGATACAAGTTCGTTTCCAAAGCTCTGATTCACCCGGTTGCCCAGAAACTGTTTGAACAGACTTCCGCAAAAACATTTTCACAGGCGGCTTTGGAAACGCTGGCAATCATTGCCTACAAGCAACCGATTACCAGAGTGGAAATCGAAGAAATCCGTTCTGTCGGATGTGATATGATGATCCGGAAATTGCTGGCCAGAAATCTGATTAAGGAAGTCGGCCGTTCGGATGCACCGGGAAAACCTTTTCTGTATGCCGTAACGGAAGAATTTTTAGATACCTTTTCGCTGGCAAGCATTCAGGAATTACCGGAGTTACCGTCATTCCGCGAGGAACAGGAAGCGGATTCCGAACAATTGTTCGGATAGAACTGCCTTGAAATGCAGGCAGTTTTCTTTTGGTTGCAAGATATAGTATGATATGTGTACTATGCGGGTTTAGGAGGGATTCTTAATGGACCGTTTACAAAAAGTGATTGCGCAGGCTGGGGTTGCCTCACGCCGGAAGGCGGAAGAACTGATTGCCGAAGGACGTGTCAGTGTTGACGGACAGGTTATTACGGAAATGGGATATCAGGTAAAAAAGGGGCAGTTGATTCTGGTTGACGGCAAAGCAATAGAGAAAGAAGAACACGAATATTACGTGATCAATAAACCAAGAAAGTATTTGTGCAGTGTGAAGGACGACAGGGGAAGAAACTGTGTAGGGGATCTGATTGAAACCGATAAGCGTATTTTCCCGGTAGGGCGTCTGGACTATGAATCTTCCGGCTTGCTTCTGATGACAAATGACGGGGATTTTACCAATCTGATGATTCATCCGCGTTTTCATATCAAGAAAACGTATCTGGTAACCATCAAGGGCGTTATGGAACCGGAACATGTCAAAGTACTGGAACGCGGTGTGGAACTGGATGGCGTCAGGACGCTGCCATGCAAAATCCGTATCACGTCCAAGGATATGAAAATCAGACAGACGACAATGGAAATCGTATTGCAGGAAGGAAGAAACCGCCAGATCCGCCGGATGATGGAATTGTTCGGGTATGAGGTCACTTTACTGCACCGGAAACAGTTCGGTGTGATTACCGACAGCGGATTGCGAGCCGGACAATATCGTCGTCTGAAACCGTTTGAACTCAAGCAACTGCGAGAACTGGCGGATCAGGGAAAGACGGGTCAGTAATATGCAGCAGTATTTTATCGAAACGGCGATTGATCCGGAAACGCTGATTCTGTTTACTCCCGAACAATCGCATCACATTATGCATGTAATGCGGATGAAACCGGATACCATCGTCCGGATTGCCGATGGAAACGGTAAGGTTTGTGAAGCGAAAATATCGTATTGTAACGGACAGCCGGTGGCAGAGTTTCACCGTTTTGTTGATGACGTGCCTTCCAGAGGAAACGTTATTCTGGCACAGGCACTGATTAAAAAAGATAAATGGGAATGGGTCTTGCAAAAGGCTGCCGAACTTGGCGCGGATACCGTTGTTCCGGTTAAAACAAAACGCACGGTTGTGAAAATGGATGATGAGCGGACGGATAAAAAAACAGAGCGCTGGAATAAGATTACGCGGGAAGCTTCCGAACAAAGTCATCGCCATACGGCTTGTAAAGTTGCAGAACCGATGTCCTTGCAGCAAGTATCCGAAATCGCAGCCGACATCAGACTTGTAGCATACGAGAAAGAAGGCCAGGATGCCTATCTTTCCCGTTATATACCGGCAACCGGTTCGGTTTTGATTGTAATCGGTCCGGAAGGCGGTTTTGAGCCCTCTGAAGTGGAATTTCTTGTGAAACGGGGATTTATATCCTGCAATCTGGGTTCGCGTATCCTGCGTGCGGAAACAGCTTCCCTGTATGCACTTTCGGTCATGGACTGTGTGAGGGAGGGATAATATGCCGACATTTGCGATTACAACTTTAGGATGTAAAGTCAATGCGTATGAATCCCAATGGTACCGGGAACAATTAACCAACCGCGGATTAACGGAAGTCAGTGACAAGGATATTGCCGACGTTTATCTGGTAAATACCTGTTCTGTCACAAACGTAGCCAGTCAGAAAAGCCGGCAGAAGTTTCATGCCTGTAAAAAAATGAATCCTGAAGCGATTGTATGTGTTGTCGGGTGTTACGTACAGACGAACATCGAGGCAGCATGTAACGTTCCGGAGATTGATCTTGTAATCGGTACGGCAGGGAAGTCTCTGGTGCCGGATCTGATAATGGAACAGTTGAACAACCGGAATCGTAAAATCGTTTACAGAAAGGACCGCGAGTATGAAATGGATCCGATGTTACTGGAACAGTTTGACAAGACACGGGCATATCTGAAAATACAGGATGGCTGTAACCAGTTCTGTTCCTACTGCATCATTCCGTTTGCCAGAGGAAAAGAGCGGTCATTGCCGCTGGAAGCGGTCGTACAAACGGCGAAAAAACTGGTTTCGCAAGGGCATTCGGAACTGGTTCTTACCGGTATCCATACCGGACGGTATTATGACGGAACGCATCGGCTGGCTGATGTTATGAGAACGCTTCTTGAAGAAATTCCGGGTCTTTTACGACTGCGGATATCTTCCATTGAAATGACGGAAGTAACCGATGAGATTTTGCAGCTGATGAAGGAAAATACGAGGATTGCCCGCCATCTGCACATACCGATTCAGACCGGTTCGGATGAGATTCTGAAAAAGATGAATCGTCCGTATACCGTGGAACAGTTCAGAAAACGGGTGGAGCATATCCGGTCCATGATACCGGACATATCTGTCAGTACGGATGTAATTGTCGGATTCCCCGAAGAGAGTAATGAACTGTTTGAGACAACGGTACGTAACCTGAAGGAAATCCGGTTCTCGTTTCTTCATGTATTCCCGTTTTCTTCCAAAAAAGGAACGGTGGCAGAGCGGATGAGCGGTCATATCGATAACGATACAAAAAAACAAAGGGTACGTGTTCTTACGGAATTATCGGATGAATTATACAATGCGTACAAGAATTCACAATTATGTCATAAAGAAGGTGTAATCTTTGAAGTGGAAAAAGACGGAATCTGGCAAGGCCATACTTCACAATATATAGAAGTATTCGTACCGTCCGAACGGAAAGATTTGCACGGACACATGACGGAAGTTACGCTGGAATGCGTTAAGGACGGCAAAGTTTTCGGCAGTATATAAAAGGCAGGGATAGATTATGAGACTTTCGGATTTGTTTGAAGGAGCTCCCAAAACAGAAATACAATCGATTATGACGGATTCCCGTGTGAAATCAGAACGGGCGGTTTTCTTCTGTATCCGCGGAGCGGTATCGGACGGACACCGGTTTATTTCACAGGCAAAGGAAAACGGTGCAATAGCGATTGTCCATTCCGAGGATCTGGCAGAAAAAGATCCGGGACTGGTGTATATCCGTGTAGAAAACGTTCTGGAAACGTTGAATCTGGTTTCCGTTCGTTTTTTCGGTAACTGCAG
>JABUSI010000377.1 GCA_021442745.1 Erysipelotrichaceae bacterium
TACGGCAAAACCACATCCGCCGCAGTTGTAACCCGGCATCATGGTATTTAACTTTTCCAGACGTTCGTCTTCTTTTACCGCAAACAATACGGATGCGATACCAAGAATCAAACCTAACACTGCGCCAATTCCTAATGTCAGCAAAATAGCGTTTAACATGTTGCTTATTCCTCCGTACTCATATGACTCGGATGCCGGCCACAGGACGTGATACCGCATCCGCTGCATGAATTCTGTATTTCTTCGCATCCCTCCGGTTCCGGAGTTTTTTTATTGAAGTAATACAGTACGGCATACAGGGAACCCAGCGTTCCCAATACACCTAACAACCCTAAGACTTGTCGCATTAGATCAGACCTGCAAGTCCGCTGAATGCCAATGCCATCAATCCGGCAGTAATCAAAGCCAGCGGATTACCTACAAAACTCTTCAACGGAGTAGAGGCATCCAGACGTTCCCGGATTGTTGAGAAAATGTAAAGAATCAACATAAATCCGACAGAAACGCCGACACTGTTTACGATCGTATGTGCCAGGTCGTAACTGTTGGTAATGTTATCCAATGCTACGTACAATACCGCACAGTTTGTGGTAATCAACGGCAGGAAGATACCCAGACTCTTATACAGGGAAGGGATAAACTTCTTTAAAAACAATTCCGTAAACTGTACAAAGCAGGCAATAACCAGAATGAACGTAATCAATTCCAGATATTCCAGTCCCAGCGGAACCAATGCCAGATAATACAGAGCGTAAGACAATAAGGATGCTCCCACGATAACAAACAATACCGCAAAACCCATACCCAAAGCCGAACTGCGGTTTTTACTTACACCCATGAACGGACACATACCTAAGAAGTGAGACAAGATAATGTTGTCAATCAGAACGGTTGACAAGAATAACGTTAACAAATCACCCATATTACTTTGCCTCCTTTGCGGCAGCTGCTGCAGCTGCTTTTGCTTCCTTGGCAGCCTGTGCTAACTTTGCCTCATGATTCTGCTTGTAACCGGCAAACAATGCTGCCAGCAAGCCGAACGTTACGAATGCGCCTACCGGTTTACCGAACAGACCAATCGTAAATTGTTCCGGAATGATCTTGATATCGAAGATGGTCTTCAATGTCAACGGGTTAGCGAAACTCCATCCGCCGGTTGACAAGAACTGACGGATTACGGAAATCGTAAAGATTGCTACGAAATATCCGGCACCCATGACACAGGCATCTTTAATAGAAGTCAATACATCATTCTTGGAAGCACACGCTTCGGCACGACCCAGAATGATACAGTTAACAACAACCAGGGAAATAAAGGATCCCATGGATGCGTACAAACTCGGCATATACGCTTTGATAAACATTTCGGCAACGGATACCAGCGTTGCGATAATAACGATATATACCGGAATCCGGATTTCACCCGGAGTAATCTTTCGGATTAAACTGACCACGATATTGGAGAACAGCAATACCAGGAAAACCAATGCTGCCATACCGACGGCGTTATCCAGACTGGTTGATACACCCAGAATACTACAGATACCTAAGTACAGGGAGAATACCGGGTTTTCAAGAATCAGACTTTGCAAAAAGCTAGGTTTCTTTTCTTCCATCTTCTTACCCTCCTACTTATAGTTGGCTTCATAATGAGCCGTAGCCGCATCAATACCCTTGATGACAGCTCTTGATGATACGGATGCACCGGAAATGATATCAATGGATGCACCGATATCCTTACCCGTTACGGAAGAAACGAAATCCGCTTCCGCAACTTTGGAACCGATACCCTGCGTTTCACCGCTGGACAATACGGTATAACCGGAAATCTTTCCGTCCGTACCGAACCCGATCATAAATTCGATGGAACCCTTACCGCCGAATCCGTCGGTTGACATCTGGTATACGTAACCTTCGTTTGCCTTATAGACGGATACGATCATACCCGTATCATCCGTAAAATCCAACTTTTCAAAATCGGAACCCGGATAAATGATTTCCAGATTCGCTTTTTCCGTTGCCGCCTTGTTTGCGGCAATCTGATCTTTCGTCATATCGTTCGCAAAAGTCAAAGCGCCTCCGGCGATTGCAGCAACCACTGCCAGGAAGAATGCCAAATAGAATGCTCTTTTCATAATGATTCCTCCCGTTATTCCGTAACTGTCATCGTTTCCACGACGGCAATGTTGTTATTTGCTGTAACGGCTGTTTCTGCCAGCTGATTCTTCTTTGCAATACCTACTCCGAACATCAGTGCACATCCTGCTAAGAATGTAACCACGGTAATCAGAGTATATTTCTTAATGTCCTTGTACTGGATACCGGAACAAACCCGTTCAATCCAAGGAACCAGCATATTCATCAATAAAATACTGTACAAAACACCTTCCGGTAAACTTCCTCTGACACGAATCAATACGGTCAGCAATGCCGCACCGATGGAGAAGACTACTTTACCCGCAAAGGTCGTCGGATTGGTTACCGGGTCGGTCAGCATGAATACTGCACCGAATACCGCACCACCTGTCAACAGATGGAATACCGGATACCACATTCCCATGCCCAGTACGGCACCGTAAATCCAGGAAAACACAAAGATAGCACCCAGATAGAACGTCGGAATTCTCCAGTCGATACAATCCACAACGGACAATACGACACCGACAACCAGAAGCAGCAGTGCACAGGTTTCCCCGATGGAACCGTCGTAGAATCCGACTGCCAGTCCGCCTAAACCGCCGAACTGTGATAAGAATTGATTTGCGACGGCCGGATCACTCACTACCCATCCGAAACTGCCCGAAATCAAAGACGTCGGCGTTGCGCTGGTAACGATATCCGCTGCCCGGCTTGTTGAGAAATAAGAGAAAATAACGGCACATCCGGCAGCAGCAGGGTTAAAAATATTAGACCCGAATCCGCCGAATACCAGTTTACCGATTACAATCGCAAAGATGGTTCCGACAATAACCGGATAAATGGACATATTGATCGGCATCATCATAACCAGGATGATTGCCGTAATCCATCCGAACGAAGATTTTACATACGCCACAGGTTCTGTCTTCAGCACCCATTTTGCCCATGCCAGTTCCGTCAGAATTGCCGTAGCCACACCGGCAGCCATCATCACACACAGATGAATGACGTTACCGATACCGTGCTGTACAGCCTGGTTCACAACAGAAAACGCAAACACTGCCAGCAATCCGCAGGACAATTCATTCATAATCTCCCTTGTACTGGAACCGCTATGGTAGTTTGGTGAAGGATTGAATACGAACTTCATTATTTCTTACCTCCTTTTTTCTTTGGAGCAGCCATGAAGGTCGCTTTTGCCTTACGAATACCTTCCGTAACCTGAATATGGCTCGGACAAACGTAAGTACACATACCGCATTCGATACAAGACATAACGCTTAACTGTTCCAGCATATCCACGTCCTTGATCTTGTTGGCGGTATTGATCCGTACCGGCTGCAAACCGGACGGACAGTAGTCTACACACCGGCCGCAACGCAAGCATCCCAGTGTTTCCGTCGGTTCATACTTCAGAACCGTAACGGCATTCATATACGGATGAACCACAAACTTATCCATCGGAATGGTACGACCCATCATCGGCCCACCGGCGATCAGATAACATTCTTCGGTATTGAATCCGCCTAATTCCGCAATGATATCCCCGACCGGAACACCAACCGGAACCAATACGTTAGCCGGATGATTCAATGCTTCCCCGGAGAACGTAACATACTTATCGACAATCGGTTCCCCCGTTGTCAGACACTTCGCAAACGCAATTGCCGTTGTGGCATTGTCCACAACGATACCGACTTCGGAAGGCAGCTTTTCATACCGGACGTTGCATACCTGGTAAACCAGAGTACGTTCCCAACCCATCGGGTAAACATCCGGAACGGCGCACAGTTCCACGCCTTCGACATCCTTCAGCGCGTTCTGTACCTGCTCAATCAATTCTTTCTTGGATTCCTTGATGGCGATGACAGCCTTTGTGGCACCGCACATCTTCTTCATCGTCTTCGTACCCTTGATCAACAGATCGGTATGCAATTCGATAGCCCGGTAATCGGCGGTAATGTACGGTTCACATTCGACACCGTTGATAATCAAGGTATGAATCCCTTTTACTCCCTTGTATTTCACATACGTCGGGAATCCGGCACCTCCGCATCCGACCAAACCCATGTTTGTCATGAACGTAACCAGTTCATCAACAGTAGCGGTTTCCGGATCCAACGGTTCCATATCAAACTTCTTTTCATATAATCCGTCATTCTCGATGACCAGATGTTCCATCAGTTTGCAGCAGCTGTGCATTCTCTTTTCTTTTCCTGCAACAGTTCCCGAAACACTGGAAAACAGTGGTACCGTAAAATGATCGTTACGTACTGCAATCTTCTGACCGACATACACATGATCCCCTTCGTTAACCAGAACGTCCACTTTCACGGAGTTCATATTAACCAAAGGAATATAAACCTTTTTACCGGCAGCAATCTTAACTAATTCTGTATGGTTTGTAAGGTCTTTTCTGCCATCTACATGCAGACGCATAGCACCTGTAAATAACGACATGATTTTATCCCCTTTCATTATTTCCTTATGTATTATACCATTTTCAAATCTTGATTTTGACTGTCGGTGCTCACTTTTTTAGGGGAAAATGACAGTTTTTTTCCTTTTCCCGATATGCCATATTGTTTTTCCGCTAAATACCGTTTAATTGTGAAATTATTAACCTTTTATTCATTTTTTGTTCAGATTTTCACAATTTGAGACCGTACTTTTTATGCTATACTTATACACGGTGATATACATGAAACTGTTAAAAACGTTCTGTTGTCTTTGTCTGATACTTTCCCTTTGCGGATGCAATGACAACACACAACAGACGGAAAAGAACTATACCCAGTATTCCAAAATGACCATTATGGCAGGGTTTGATACAATCATCACGTTAGTCGGATATACGGAAAGCGAAGACGAATTCAATGCCCATTTTTCCTATATGGAATCCCGTTTTTCCGAACTGAACAGACAATTTGACTGTCACAATGCGTATGACGGTGTCAACAACGTTTATACCATCAACGAAAAAGCCGGAATCGAACCGGTTCCGGTGGACGAGGAACTGTTTGACCTGATCCTTCTTGCCAAAGAAGCCTATAACCAGACGTACGGGGCTTTCGACGCTACCATGGGTGCTACCCTGAAAGTATGGGAATCCTATCGGGAAAAAGCACTGGAACAGAATGCCAAAGGAATTACGAAAAACATTGCCGTTCCTTCCCAAGAAGAACTGGAAGCAACCTATTCCATGGAAGGCTGGGAATATGTGGAACTCAACGAAACGGACAAAACCGTATTCATTACCAGCGAAAACGTGTCATTGGATCTCGGCGGTATTGCGAAAGGATATGCTACCGAACTGGTTGCCAGGGAGCTGCAGCAGCACGGTCTGGTATACGGTGCCATCAACGGCGGAGGAAATGTGAAAATTTTCGGTGCGAAACCGGACGGAAGTGCCTGGAAAGTCGGCATTGCCCAGCCGGATAAGACAAACGATAACGTCGGTTTACTGTACGTAGATAAAGAAATGTCCTGTGTAACGTCCGGTGATTATCAGAGATACTTTGAAGCGGACGGAATACGCTACGGTCATATCATCGATCCGTATACGTTATATCCTGCCAGCCATTGCCGCTCGGTTACGGTCGTCATGAAAGATTCCGGATGGGCAGACGTTTTGTCCACAGCCTTATTCGTACTGGATTACGATTCCGGATTGCAGTTGCTGCAGGATTTCGCCCAACTCTTCCCGGATGATGTTCCGCAAGCCTATTACGTATTCGACAAAACGAACTATCCGGAAACCACCAAAGCCTACGGCTTAACCATCGGCAAGTATTTCACGGTACCGACTACGGAATTACGAAGCAGTATCAAGGAATTCGGCGCACAAGAAAAGTGATGGAAACATCACTTTTTCTGTACATATTCGGCAATCGGCGCAAAGGCACTCGCAATCGCCACTTCTTTGCGAAGAGAAGAAACGGAAAC
>JABUSI010000255.1 GCA_021442745.1 Erysipelotrichaceae bacterium
AAATCCAGACCGCCGACACCGTTAATGGAATTGCTGACAAGTACAGCACCCAGCAAAGCACCTAACATCGGTGTAACGTTTAATTTCTGAGCGGCATTGTAACCGATATAAATCGGCAGGAAATAGAATGCTGCATCATAAATGGAATTCAGAATGACATAGGTATTGCTCTGGTTGGACATACCGAAGAAGGTTGTACAAACGACCAATACGGCACTGATCATACCACCGGCAATAATAACAGGTAATGCCGGCAAAATAACTTCACCTAAGAACGCAAAGCAGGAATACAGGAAATTACCCTTTGTGGTCTTTTCCGGTTCTACGTTTCCACCCTGCGTAAAGTTACCGAGTTTTACAAACTCCATGTAATAACTGTCAACACCCGGACCGATAATCATCTGATACTCGGTTGGTGTCTTTGCGACGCCCATGACGTCAGGTACTTTTTTCAAAGCATCCACGTCCACTAAGCTTTCATCTGCTACTGCAACACGCAATCTTGTTGCACAATGTGAAACACTTCTTACATTGGCTTCCCCACCGACCAGCCGGAGTATTTCACTGCATACTTCTTTTCTGTTCATAATTTTCTCTCCTTTTGTTTTGGTACTTTCATTGTAGTAAAAGGAAGCGTTTACATGCGGTATCGCTTTTTACACCAAAAAGAAAAAAGGGAACATTTTTTGTTCCCAAACTGACATTTTTTATTTACGTATCAGATTACTGTAATCGTTGTATACCAGATCCAGATAATATTCGATGGCATACGTATGGAATATGGATTTGTATGGCAGCACCGGCTTTCTGGACACTTTGAATATGTAATCGTACAAAGAAAGAATCTTCTTGTCGTCTATCGTTGTGATTAACGCTTTCTTACATGGATTTTCCTCAATGACATCCTTGATTTCCAGCGCAAAGCCACCGGAAACCGAAACAACGACCACCAGATCGTTATCCGAGAGATTTGTCAGCAGTTTGTTTCCGGAAAATCCGTGACGAATAACCCGAACCATTTTCCCGTTCATAATCATCAGTCTCTGAAACTCAATGCACCGGGAACTGTATATGTCGGAAATCAGGAAAATTACATTTCCGGCTTCTTTCATCAAGGCTGCCAGTTTATACTCCTCATTGTTGTAGCACTTCGTACAATCCGTCAGCATTTCCTGAATCAGATCCACCAGATACTCCTCATAGTTTTCCACATACGGAGACTGTTTATAGAAGCTGTAATGCTGCTGGGAACAGTTTTTCATCTCCCGGAAATTTTCAAAACCCAGATTCTGACAGAATCTCCGGACGGATGCCCTGGTCACGAAGCATTCTTCCGCCATATCAAAAATATTCAGTTCTTTCAGAGAATTGATACGATTCAGAACGTATTTCGCAAGTACGACGTTTGTGGAATCCTCTTCTTCGTTATTGATGATATCCGTCAAGGAGTTTACCAGTCCGAATTCGTTAATGTTATTCTTCATGTTCCGGCCTCCATTCTCCTGTAAACAGTATATCACATAAGAAAAGAAACTTTCTGATTTCGTATATCACGTTACACAAATATGGTTTTCCTGTTTCATAAAATTGCGGTTTGCCGCAAAAATATATTATACAAAGCAGAAACCGGATGCATAAGTGCGGAATATCTGGTATAATACAGAATATAAAATTGCGGTTTGCCGTAAAAATATATTCTAAGGGGGCAAAAATATGGAATTTAACCGGGATTTATATCTGCAAAGACTGATTGCAGGAATGGGCAGTCCATTGATAAAAGTCATAACCGGTATCCGCAGATCGGGAAAGTCCTATTTGCTGTTCACATTATTCACGCGTTATCTGAAAAACCAGGGTGTCTCTGACAATCATATCATCAAGATAGCTTTTGATGATTTGGAAAACATAAATCTCCGCGAGAAGGTGGCACTGTACAAACACATTAAAAGCCGTATTATTGACTCCGATATGTATTATGTATTACTCGATGAAATACAATACGTGCCTGAATTTGAAGAAGTTCTGAATTCTCTGCTACATATTGAAAATGCGGACACATACGTTACCGGCAGCAATTCCAGGTTTCTTTCCTCCGATATCATAACCGAGTTCCGTGGCAGAAGTGACGAAATCCGTGTACAGCCTCTTAGTTTTCGCGAATACTACGAAGGTCTTGGCGGAGACAAAAATGAACGCCTTGATGAATACATGCGATTCGGCGGGCTTCCGATTGTTGCGCTGATGAATGATGCAGAAAAGAAAATATCCTATCTGAAAGAAGTCGGTGAAAAGATATACCTTTCCGATCTGAAACAACGCCATAGCATCAAAAACGATGTGGAGTTCTCATCCTTGCTTGACGTTCTCGCTTCAGGAATCGGAACACTTACCAATCCGCAAAAACTATCAAACACGTTCCGATCCGTTTCCCATGTCACAATTACTCCGGCGACCATATCCAGGTACCTTGACTACTATTCAGATTCCTTTCTGATCAGCAAAGCCAGAAGATACAATGTGAAAGGAAAAAACTACATTGATACTCCTGCCAAATACTATTTTGCGGATATCGGTCTTCGTAACGCAAGACTTGATTTCCGTCAGGTTGAACCAACCCATATAATGGAGAACATAATCTACAACGAATTATGCAGCCGTGGGTTCCAAGTTGACGTTGGTGTTGTTGAAGTCTATGACAGAAACGCTTCCGGTAACAGCATCAGGAAACAACTGGAAGTCGATTTTGTGGTCAACAAGGGATATGACAGATACTATATACAATCCGCCTATTCTTATTCTGATGATTCAAAACGCCAGCAGGAAACGGCTTCTCTGAAACACATTCCCGATTCTTTTGAGAGGATTATAATTATCGGAAACGGAGGAAAACCATACCGTGATGAAAACGGTTATCGGATTATCCGCTTACTGGATTTCCTTCTGGAAGATTCCCTGTAAGTTTCCAAAAACATAAGTAAAGGATACTGCCTGAAACAGTATCCTTTTTCCTGTAAATCTTTATTTATCGAAGAACTCTTTCGCTTTTTCCTTTACTTCCGCTATTTCATCATAAATCGCATGGGAACTGTCTTCCGGATACATCACAAGTTCTCCTTTTGTTACTTCCGCAATCCGTACGGATGCATCCCCGCTCAATACCTGATCCCCTTCACTGCCGATCACCAGTACCGGACAGGTAATCTTACCGGCTGTTTCCGTCAGATTCAGATTCCGGATGGCCGTTGCAAGGCGCGTAAACCGCGTTAACATGGTTTCGTCCAATCCTTCACCCATACCCTCAAACACCTCTCTGTACGCCTCAAACAGCGCCGTCGTATAAATCTTCTGTCCCATATCCAGCGTCAGTTCCGTACGCTTGTTTTCTTCTGCCAGTTTCACCCAGTTACCGATGGTTTCATTCAGTACGGCATTTTCTTCACAGGCAGAAGAAACAACAGTCAGTTTCTTTACCAGTTTTGGATACGTACCGGCAATATACAAAGATTCCATACCGCCCATGGAACAACCGTACAGATATACATCATGCAATCCCAACGATATCATAACGGATGCCAGATCGTTTCCCATCTCTTCGATGGTATACCCTTCCGGTACCTCTTCCCGTACGTCAAACAGATATACCGTATAGTCTTCCGTAAACGCCGCAAACCCGTCCGCAACCGCTTGTGCACTGTCCGTCACATATCCGGTACTCAATCCCGGAACGATAACCATCGTTTTTTCACCGGTTCCGAATGAAATATAACGGATTTGTGTCGTTTCTTCTTTTTGCACCACAAGTTCCGTACCGTTCTTTTCATCTTCCTGCGGATTTTCCGGTTCTGCAGCAGGTTTCTTCATCGCTGTCCAAAGACTCACCGCCAGCATAACGGCGCACAAACCGATTAACCATATTTTCTTATTCATTTTCCATTCTCCTTATATTTCTGTATACAGTTTTTTATTCCTATCTATCTTACACCAAAAGACAAGCGAAAACACGCTGTTGTACATGGTATCATTTCATGATGAAATACGATATGATACATATATACATATCTTTGTTGAAAAAAGAAGACCTTTACGGATATCTGCAAAAAAAGTGACAGCAGGCAGGAGAAAAATACCATGGGATCCTATATTAATCTAACCAATCACATTGAGATTTCAACCAAGACAAAGGCAGACGGCTATTTCCGGACCATAGGATATTCCGACATCGATGACGAACTGATTCAGCAAATTACAGAGACCAGAAAGGTACGCTGGATACAGATCTGCACAGCCCTGCCTGACAAAGCGTTTCCGATGATTGACCGGATTCTGGAAGCACGCCCGGATATCACGTTCCGGATGTATTCTTTCAGCGACTGCAAGACGATTGATATTTCCTTTCTGAAACGGATGCCTCATATGCAACGGTTACAGATTGACTGCATCGATTTCCGGCACAACCCGGACCGGATTGATTTTTCCTTACTGCATGATTTACCGTTGAAAGCCCTGCATATATGGTGTTTCAACTTACGGGATTACCGGTTTATCCAAAACCTCTCGGAGGAACTGGAGGAATTGACCGTCGTAGCGGAAACGCTTGGCGGAAGTGTTCGGTTTGATTGCGAATGGCTTGTAAAATTCCCGAAACTTCATACTCTGTTTTTAGGGAAAAAGGCAAGGAAGAACATCGAATCCCTGCGTCAGCTTCCGCAATTGAAAAGCCTGTCCTTACGGGGAATCAAACTTACGGATTTCACCTTTCTGAAACAGATGAATCTGGAAAAACTGGCCCTGTTATGGAATTCCAACAACGACCTGCATGACCTTGCCGACTTGACGGGATTACGGGAAATCGAACTCTGGCGGATCAATCTGCTGGACGATATTTCTTTTATCAGAAATCTGCGTCAGCTGGAAGTCATCAAGTTACAGGACCTCCGTCATATCCGAAAACTGCCGGATTTATCGGAACACAAAAACCTGCAGCACATCTACCTTACAGATACCGGTATTGACGAATCGCTTATGCCGAAAGAACTCCGGGCATTGGTTTCCCACTGGGATACCCGTCTTCTCTGATGAAAACGGACAGTGAACCGGAAAGTATAACTGCGTTTATATGACGGAGATAATCCGACTATGACAGATCGCACCATACCCTTCCACAACGTCATTCTTCGGTGTGACCAATATACCGCAACACCGGTTTTACTGCCGGAAGGTTTTTGTGTTGTTTCCTATCAGAAAGGATATGAGAAGGACTGGGCAGGAATGGAATATTCCATCGGGGATTTTAACAGCACACAGGAAGCGGAAGACTATTTTATGTCAACCTATCTTTCCAAGGAATCAAATCACGAAAACTGCCGGTTTCTTCTGAGCCCTGACAAAAAAGTCATCGGATCGTGCATTGCCTGGAATGATTTCCGTAACGATACGCCGGTTTCTTCGCTGCATTGGCTTGCAGTGGATGAGAATTATCAGGGCATGGGGTTAGGAAAAGCCCTGTGTCTTGCGACAATGAATATCTTTGCGGAAAAAAGCGGTACACCCGTATACATTCATACGCAGCCATGGAGCTGGAAGGCTATTCTTCTGTATCTTTCCATAGGATTCCGCCTGCAGAAGACGGATACCTTTTCGCATTATGAAAACCAATATGACAACGCTATGGAAACATTAAAAGGCGTTGTATCCGAGCAACAATACGAACGGATGCAACAGGCATCCGAATAACAGAAAGGAACAACATGGGTATTTTCAGCAAAAAGAAAACGACAGCCTCTGACACCCTGGATGATATCAGTTACATTGCCGACTTCCATCACGAGGAAGGATTATGGCATCAGTATGATTTCCTGCTGGCGGCAAGAGGATACGGATGGGACTATATGGTAAATACTGCAGAGTATATGGCAAATGCCGAACTTACCGATATCGGTACCGTCAGTGTTACCGCCACGCTAGGGGAAAAAAGTTCCGAACGGATTGAGGAATACAAAACATTCGGATCCATCAAAGCGATGCCGTCGTTATCTGTAGAAGGTGCTTCTTTAGGAATCGGCGGAATGAGTAACAT
>JABUSI010000256.1 GCA_021442745.1 Erysipelotrichaceae bacterium
AACTTTATGAAAGCGTATCAGGGCGGTGTTACGTCCTGTTGTACGGGTCCGGGCAGTGCGAATGTACTGGGCGGACAGTTTGCGTCCATCAAGACGTACGGACACAGAGTGGATGATATGATCATTCAGTTCCCGGCTGCGATGAAATGTGCATTCGGTGAAAACGTAAAAATGTGTTATCGCAACAAGAGTATCATGACACGTATGGCAACGGCTGCTACGTTGCGGGAAACGCTGGCAAAGGCGTTTGAATATTCCGAAAAGAAAAAAGCCGGTGCATCGGATCCGACAAAAATGCCCCCGTTTGACATGAAAATGGAAGCCATGCTGCCGGTTGTCAACAAAGAGATTCCTCTGAAGGCACATGCACATCGTGCGGATGATATTTTTACTGCGATCCGGATTGCGAAGGAATTCGGTGTGAAATTAACGCTGGAACATTGTACGGACGGACATCTGATTGCGGATGATCTGGTAAAGGAAGGATATTGTGCCAATGTGGGTCCTTCTCTGGGTGATAAGAGTAAATTTGAGTTAAAGAACAAATCGTTTGTGACACCGGGTGTTTTAAGCAAAGCCGGTGTACAGGTATCCATTATTACCGACTCTCCGGTTATTCCTCTGGAATACTTACCGGTCTGTGCCGGACTGGCAGTAAAAGCCGGAATGGATGAATACGAAGCGTATAAGGCGATTACCATCAATCCTGCCAAAACACTGGGAATCGATCATCGTGTCGGCTCTTTAAAGGTCGGTAAGGATGCGGATGTTGTCATCTGGGATCGTATGCCGATGGACTTGCAGGCAAACGTTGTGATGACCATGATTGACGGTCATATCGTTTACCAAAGATAGTATGCCATCCATACTGACCCATTGTTTCTTTGCGGAAGATGTGAAGAAGGAACTGGAATACGGTTCCTTCTTTTCCCTGTTACAGAAACACGACAAATTGTATCAGTTCGCAAGCAACGGACCGGACCTGTTCTTTTTCTACGGCTTTTGGCCATGGGTATCCAAAAAAGAAGCAGATACAATCAAGCGTTACGGTTCCCTGCTTCATACGTACCTGGCTAACGAATTGTTTACGACGTTGTTTGCGCATGTAAAAGAATCGGGAAATGAAGAAGAGATTGCCTGTGTGTGCGGTATCATCTGTCACTGGGCACTGGATAGCACGATTCATCCGTTTGTGTATTCTGTTGTCGGGAAAGGCACGAAGAAAAACAGCATGCGTCATCGCCAGCTGGAACGGACATGGGATGGTGAATTACTGGTAAAACGCGGAATGTCCCGTGCGTATTGTCCGTGTGATAAACTGCTGAGGGATGAAACGTCGTTACGACCGTTGCATCGCTTGTACGATACGGTGATTACGGAATTGTGGCAGACGAAACTGCCGTTTGATAAATTTCGGAAAGCAGTGAAGGATTATGATTGTCTGGAACGTCTGTTGTATGACCCGAACCAATGGAAACGGCCGCTTCTGGAGTTTGCGGAAACCCTGGTTGGCCGGAAGGGATATATTTCCACAATGATTATCAATCAGAAAAACCGTATACCATGGGATATCCGGAATGCCGAAGGACAAAAGTGGGTACATCCCGTCACCAACGAAATCCATACCGAATCGTTGGAACAACTGTATGATATTGCCACAAAGAAAGCGGTAGGATTGATTACACTTCTGGAACGCTACCTTCAGCAAACGGCATCCCGTAATCAAATCGAAGAGTTTGTCCGAAACCGTAGCTTTTCCACCGATACGGAGGATACGGAAATGCGGTATTTCAGCTTACGACAGTCAGAATAGGATTCTGACTGTTTTTCTGTGTTATACTAAAACGTGGAAGTGATGATTATGAAGACAGTAAAACCGGATTATCAAACGGGATTAATCAACCTGATGGCAAGTATTCTGAAATATCACGGGTGTGAACCGACACACAATACGCATCCGGTTGCCGATCAGATCTTAAGCAGAAGGTACGATTCGGTATTTCTGCTTTTGATAGACGGTATGGGTGAAAAGATTCTGGAAGAACATTTACCGGAAGACAGTTTTTTGCGGAAACATATGATTACATCGATGACGACGGTATATCCGAGTACGACGGTAGCGGCTACCACAGCGGTTATTACCGGAGAAACACCGTATGAAACCGGGTGGATCGGGTGGCATCAGTATTTCCGGGAACTGGATGCCTATAACGTGATGTTTCTGAGTCAGGATTATTATTCCGGAAAACCGACACCGTATGATTACGCCTACAAAGCCGTACCGTTGCGTACAATGGGGGATAAAATCCGGACAAACGGATATCAGTATCAGGAAGTGTACCCGCCGTTCCGCCCGAATGGCGTACATTCGATGGAGGAAATGACCAAACGGTTACAGGAATTGTCTGAGACGTATCATCACGGGTATCTGTATGCGTACTGGGATAAGTTTGATTCCCTGATGCATGTTGTCGGACCGCATGATGGTAAAGTGAAGGAAGAACTGGAAAACATCAATAAACTGCTGGAAGACCTCAGCAAAGACTGGCCGGAAAATCAGCTGTTATTAGTCATTGCCGATCACGGACAGATTGAAATAGAAACGAAGAATATGATGGATCATCCGGAACTGATGGCTTGTATGAACCGGTTGCCTTCGGTGGAGCCGAGAGCCATCTGTATGGATGTCAAAGAAGAAAAAAAGGAAGAATTTAAGAAAACCTTCACAGAATATTACGGAAATGATTTTATACTGTATACAAGGGACGAATGGTATCGGGAGGGATACTTCGGAACCGGAAAGAAAAGCGAACGACTGGATGACTTTACGGGCAATTTTATCGCTGCTGCGATATCAGACGTATCTTTGGTTGCCCTGGAAGAAGGAAAAACCCGTCCTTGCATCGGCGATCATGCCGGATTGAGTGAACAGGAAATGATGATTCCGTTGATTCGCATCGGAGGATAAACATATGAAAAAACCGGTATTAACAATATTGGCAGCAGGTATGGGAAGCCGTTACGGCGGACTCAAACAGATTGATACGGTAGGAAATAACGGAGAATGCATCATCGATTTCTCTATTTACGATGCGTATCGGGCAGGATTTGAAGACGTATATCTGATTATCCGGAAGGAACATGAAGAAGCGTTTGACGAAGCACTGGGGAAAAAAGTACGTAACAAGATGAATCTGCATTACGTATACCAGGATATGAACGATTTACCGGAAGGATATACGATGCCGGAAGAGCGGGTAAAACCGTGGGGAACGACCCATGCGTTACTGGCACTAAGAAACAAAGTGGACGCACCGTTTATGATCATCAATGCCGATGATTTCTATGGCCGGGAATCGTTTGAAGTAATGTATCGGTTCTTAAGCGAAGAGTGTAATGACGATTGTTTCGGAATGGTCGGTTATCATCTGGAGAATACGATTTCCGAACACGGAACCGTAACCCGGGCAGTGTGTGAAACGAAAGACGGGTATCTGGATCACATCACGGAAGTGAAGAACATTCGGAAAACAGAACAGGGCGCTATGAATGCGGATACGAATGAAATGATTTCCGATGGCCTGGTATCGATGAACTACTGGGGATTTACGCCGAAAATGTTTGATTTGTGTGAGGGAGTGTTCAGGGATTTCCTTGACCGGGAATACGCGGACAATCCGCTGACATGTGAACACGTCATTCCGACGGCTGTCGGTACGTTGTTGTCAGAAAATAAGATTAAAGTGAAAATGCTGACTTCCTCAGCCAAGTGGTTCGGGGTTACGTATAAGGAAGACAAACCGAACGTTGTAAAAAATCTGGAAGACTACAAACAACAGGGATTGTATCCGTTTGATTTGTGGAAATAAAAAACGGGAGCAATCCCGTTTTTCTATGGTTTGATTGGCAGAAAGGTCTGTAAGGTGAAACTGTACAGGTATCCTTCGATGGAATGATGCGGATAGAGAATCCGGAGTGCTTTCATGTATGCCTGAATCTGAACCTGATAGCGTTCCTTTAATTCCCCGGCAGTAACACCGCGGTCGGATTTGAAGTCGACAAGCCAGACATTGGTATCGTCTTTGGCCATGTAGTCCATAAATCCGTGTGTCAAAACATTGTCCTGTTCGACCAGAAAACTCAGTTCTTTATGAACGTCCAGTTTCTGCAGTTTCTGAAACAGCGGTTGATTGGACAGGGCTAACAATTGCCGGATGTCCGTTTCGTTCAGGGACGGCATGACCGCTTGGATTTCTTCTGCGGTCCATGGGCGGTTAGGCAACAGTTCGACGGCTTTGTGCATGTCGGTACCGCGTTGGGTTTCTTTGACAGGGTTTTTCAAATTTAACTTCGGAAGACGACGGTATTCCAGGGAAGAAGGGGAAACAATGCCGGTTTCTTCCTTTGGAATGTTGCAGAAACATTGCGGATGTAATTCTGTTTGTAGTCGTTGTTCGGCTTTCCCGATATGGAATGAGGCAGGGACTTCTTTAAAGATATACGGCGTTCGTAATTTTTGGGAAGCGGAAAGAATCAGAGAGGTCATACCTTTGCCGGATATGACTAACGGAAGACCGACCGGTCCGTAGTCTTTGACTTCTTTACCGGAATCGACCAGAATCATTTTCCGGGAAGCACGCGTTAATGCTACGTACAGCAGGCGGATGAGTTCGGCGTGTTCTTCCATCGTATATTTGTGCTCCATCGCTATCCACTGGTAGGAAGGATACACGCGTCCGTATGGGGCAACGTGGTGTTTTAACGCAATACCTAACGCAGAATCCGTAAACGGCTGGTTTAATCCCTGGATTTTTGTCACACTGCTTGACCAGTAGAATACTACCGGGAATTGTAAGCCTTTGGACTGGTGAATGGTCATGACTTTGACGACATCATCGGTACCGGAAGCACAGATGGCTTCCGGTGCGTCTGCTTCCTGAATCATGGACAGATAATGCAGATACGCATACAAATCGGTACCATGCAATTGTTCATAGGTATGAATCTGGTCCAGAAACAAGTCAATGTTTGTCTGATCCTGTAATGTGCAATGGGAATAATAGTAGGAATTGATGGTCAGAATGTACGATACGGCTTCATAAATGCCTTGTTGCTGTACCAAAAGACGCACGGCTTCGATATCGTTGTGAATCGGATGGGACGGATTCAATGTACGGATCAGCGGGTTATTCCGATCCTGTATCCGGATATGTGCCAGGTCGGTAAAGGACAGATGATACAGGGAAGACGATAATACGGTTGTACAGGCAATATCATCGCTTTCATTGGCGACCAGTTTCAGAAACTGTACGATATCCTGAATCGGACGGGATGAGTAGAATCCTCCCTTGGTATTCATGGAATACGGAATGTTTGCCTCCTGGAATGCCTGACGCAAGTCATCTTTGATGGCATGGGAACGTACCAGTACGCAATAGTCACTCCATTTGGTAAACTGCGTGGTCTGTTTCATTTCCAGTATTTTCTGGGCAATGTAGTGGGCACGGTCGGAAGAGAACCGGTTCGGTTGGTCCGGAGTGTCCTCTTCGCTGTCTGCTTTTTCCGTAATGACGTAATGGAATTCCACCGGCAGTAGTCCGTGGTCTTCCTGCAAGTCACTTCCGATGGAGACAAAGTCTTCCTGTATGTATTTCTGATCCAATCCTTCGATGTTCATCAGTTGGGCGAACAATTGATTCGAGAATTCCACAATGGATTTTTGGGAACGGAAGTTGTTGGCCAGGTGGATGACGTGGTTTCTGTCGTCTTCGATATTCGCCAGACCAGCCATAATCTGCGGTTTGGCACCGCGGAAGCGATAAATGGATTGCTTGACGTCACCGACACGGAATACGTTGGTGCCGTTTGATAACAGGTCGACGATTTCGTTCTGCAGTTCGTTGGTATCCTGGAATTCGTCCACGAGAATTTCCTTGAACCGGTTCCGGTAAATCCCGGCGACGCGGAAATTTTCCGCAATTAAAATCTGATAGGCCCAGGCTTCCACATCCGTGAAGTCCATGCCGTGATGATTGATTTTTTCCTGC
>JABUSI010000375.1 GCA_021442745.1 Erysipelotrichaceae bacterium
ACGAAGAACTGCTGGTCAGATACGTAGAGACCATGATCCGCAGAACGTTCGGTACACCGGATGCCATGAAGAAAGCAAAACCTGCCGGCAGGAAATAAACCGGACTTTTGAATTGTACAATTTCCTATATTTTCGGGAGGATAAACATATGACGTTTGGAGAACGATTATACAAGCTTCGCAATGACAACAACATATCCCAGGAAGAACTGGCAGACCTTCTGGACGTTTCCAGACAATCCATCTCCAAATGGGAAAACGACAAAGCTTACCCGGAAATAACCCGTCTGTTGTTTCTGAGTGAGTATTTTCATGTCTCCCTGGATTATTTAATGAGAGGTACGGAGCAACAAAACAGCCCGGAAGAACCATACAGGACAAAAAGTATGCTTTCCGTATGGAATGATTTTTATTCCAATCTTTCCGGTAAACAGAAAAACAGATTTGCGCTTTTGTACGTCCTGATTGTATGCGCCTCACTAGCCATTGTCATCGCTGTTATTTATCTTGGCGGATACGAAATCGGAAAATTCTTCGCATATCTCACGAAATAACCTGTAACAGACAAACGCAACCGGATGTTTACACACCTGCAACCGTCCGTGTATGTTCTTTTTTCATCATAACCGATACGATATCCTTGCAAGAGAGGGAGGTTATGAACATGAAAGAAAGGCGGAACCGGGGAAGCGAAACAGCAGTCACGCTGAAAAAGATAGCAATGATATGTCTGTTTATTCTGCTTGTTTACCGGTCAGGATATGCGTGCGGGTCACTGCTGGCACATCTGGGATTTTAAACGAATAACCTACAGGGTTGCCGTTTTGAAAGACATTAGCGTTCCTGCTTTTCTTTTTTAGTATTTCCATCAGGAAAAGATTCATACCGTATCATCACACATAAAACAGCCGGGTAACTACCCGGCTGTATTCATGCATTTGTAACGATTATTCCGTAACGGTCAGTACCGCCGTTTTTGTCTGGATGTACTGCCCGGCAGAATCATAAACCACACAATATATTTCTGTTTTGCTGATGGCAGCGTGTATCAGTGTGAACGTATCGGTTTTATAACCGGCATATACGTTATCCGTACCGGCATCTCCGATATAATATGCCCGGTCGGAATTCGGCATTCTTACATACCAGTCATAGGAATACGGTGCCGTTCCTCCGGAAGCAACGACCGTAAAGGAAGCCGATTCGCCTTCCGTAACCGTAATGTCTGCAGGTTGTTTCGCAATTTTCAGCGGTTTTGGATTCACCGTCATAACGGCTTTGCGGGATTCGATGGTATTTCCCCAGGCATCGGTTATTACACAATAAAACTCATCTCCGCTCCAGTCCAGCGGATGATACTTTACCGTCAGTTTGTTGGTCTGTGTTCCGATTAAATCGGACTGTTCGGATAAACGTACCCCGTCATGATACCACTGGTACGTATACGGTTGTTTACCGCCTGTTACTTTCACCGTAAACACGATATCCTTGTTGTCCGGATATGTCTGATCCTTCGGCTGGGTTTTGATTACCAGAGGCGGAACTTTTTCTTCGGTGACGGACAAAACCGCCTTATCGGAAACCAATACGGTCCCTTTGGCATCCGTAACAACACACCAGAACAGACTGCCGTCATCATCGGTATTCAAATCACCCATTGTCAGACATTCCGTCTGTGTACCTGTGTTAAACTCATTCTCATCAATGATGTTTTCGGCGGTAACATCACGGGAAACATACCATTGATATGTATACGGTGCCATTCCTCCCGTTACAGCAACTTCAAACGTCACCGTTGCCGGTTCTTTTTCATACGTAACGGTTACATTATGCGGATGGGATGTAATGGCCATCGGAACAGTTACCGTCAGGGTTGCGACTGCCGAATCCACCGAAGTTCCTTCCGCATCCGTAACCTTACAATAAAACTGCGGATCGGTTTCGATTTCGGCACAGGTTGTCAGCGTCGGCGTATCGAAACCGGTAAACACATATTCAATCTCAGATCCGGCAATCAATAACCACGAACTTTCATCCGGATTATACACATACCACTCGTAGGTATACGGTTCTTTCCCGCCGGATGCGGTTACGGTAAACGTACCGCTTTCCCCGAAAGCAACAGTCGCATTCTCCGGTCCGGTAACGGTCAGTTCCTTTTGGGCACAGGCTGCCATGGAAATCGTCATCAGCACACATAACATCAGAAGCACTATTCTTTTTGTCACAGGTATCCCCCCTCTTTTTTTGTATGATTAACAAATCTTCTTGTTTTTCTTATTATAGCACATCCGGTCCGGTTCCCGTTTATGTTAAAAAATTATGGCGCATCGTTGCATTTTCCGGTATCCTCGGCTATAAATTAGTTATAACATATTGCATGGAGGTCAAAAGAATGAAAGCAGGAAAAGAAACATTGAAAAACGGAATGATGAAAACCATAGCCGGAACGTATGCCGTATACAAAGGAATAACAAGCGTAGTAAAACGTCCGGTCAAGGTATACGTAGGCAGACGCAGTATGAGCATGGGAGACGATATCACCTGTCCGAACATGTTCTGTTTCTATCTGTCGGACGATCCTGCCGAAGTGATTGACCGGATGTACGGACATGGATTACCAATCTATACGTCATGGAAAGGCTATCCGGGAAGACGCAGTTCTTCCAGTTGTGATGAAGACGGCATACAGGTAGCCGGTAAGATTTCCGATGATATCCTGTTTGAAATTCTCGAAAGCAAAGACCCGCACAATCCGACCTATACGTTTTCCGAAAACTGGTACCGGAAAATCAAAGCACATCCGTATATTTACTGTGAATAGGCCGGACACAGATACAAGAGCATAACAGAGTCAGAGATTTTAGGAGGTAACGAACATGGAAAGAACATGGGAAGAATTGTATAATGCCGCAAAAGCGGTACAGAACGGAAGAGATATTTCCACCCGGGTAAATGCCGGAGGTGTGGCTGCTGCCATACAATCCGAAAGCGGAAAGATTTACGTCGGTGTCTGCGTAAACACCAGCTGCACATTAGGAATCTGTGCGGAAAGAAACGCCATTTTTAATATGATTACCAATGGAGAGCATAAGATTAAGAAAGTCCTGGCAATTATGCCAAATGGCAAGACGGGCAGCCCATGCGGTGCCTGCCGTGAATTGATGGCGCAGTTAACGCCGGGGGAATATCAGAACATCGAAATCATGCTCGATTATGAAACCGGAAAAACTGCGACTCTCGGAGAACTGACCCCGGAATGGTGGGTATAACCGGAACAATAACTTCATAAAAAAAACAGGAAGCTGCCGAACTATACAAAAAAAGTGAATCAAAAGATTATGAAAGGAAGTAACAACGAATTCCATACTCAGTTCCGATATACAGTATTGTGTCTATGAAGATGACGATGGCACGGTATTTCTCAGTACTCTGTGTAATCGATATTTTGTGATTGCAAAAGATTTCAATGAGTATAATCGGATTCCGGATAATAAATCGGATGAATCAGTGTATTGCGCAGAAATGAGTGTTGCAAGATAAGACCAATTTATAAATATGATTACTTAGCCAACCTGATACCATTAGGTTTTTCTTATATCCGCGCAAAAGAAAAAGACCATGGAATCTTCCATGATCTTCCCGGCCACTTCCTGCCGTCAATCCCTTGCAATTACAGTGTCTCCGGCTTTCAGAGAGGAACCATACGGCAAATCTGCTGTAGTTGAATCAAATCCTGCCGTAAAGATATTCATGATTGTCGAATCCAAACCTGCTGTCTGAATGGCATTTAAGTCAACCTTGACCAAAACATCACCGGCATGAACTTTCTGACCGGTCTGAACCTTGGCTGTAAAACCTTTTCCGTTTAATCCGACAGTATCAATACCAATGTGTATCAACACCTCTAATCCGTCTTCACTTTTAATCCCAAACGCGTGGCCCGTAGGAAACGCTACCGCAATTTCACCATCAATCGGTGAAACAACCGTTCCTTCTGAAGGCGCAATGGCATATCCGTCACCCATCATTTTTTCGGCAAACGTTGGATCCTCAACCATAGTAATATCCACCAATGTACCACTGGCACACGCCACAATATTTTTTGTCGGGGTCTTTTCTTCTTTTTTCTTTATAAAATCAAACAGTCCCATACTTTTCCTCAATATTACTTAATATTCTCACCATTGCAGGCAATGGTTTCTTTGTACCAGTAGAACGATTTTTTCTTGCTGCGAGCCAAATCTTTCAGATCATGTTCTTCCCGATTCACTCTGACAAAGCCGTATCTCTTAGAGAATCCGGAGTGTCCGGAAACAATATCCATAAAGGACCAGCTGCAGAATCCGATAAATTCAACACCGACATTCATTGCTTTCTTTACGGACAGAATATGCTTAGACAGATAATCAATCCGGTCATCGTCCTCGACGTAACCGTTTTCATCAGGAGTTTCCTTATTTCCAAAACCGCATTCCGTGATTAACAGAGGCAATTCATAACGGTCATACAAAATACGACTGACACACTCCAGACCGATATTATCAATTTCCCAGCCCCACAAGGTTGCCGTCAGGTTGTTATTCTTAACAATCTTATATGCACCCGGTTCTTCTGCCGGTAACAATTTGATTTTTAAATCACCAATCGGATGTTCCTCATCTGCAGGGAACGCTGAAATACTCTTGGACGCATAATAGTTGAAGCCAATGAAATCAGGCTTATTCGTCTTCATGGCTTCCATATCACCCTCATGAATTTCCGGCATCATATCCCGATCTTCAAGATATCTCTTGAATACAGGATTGTACTTTCCTTTTACGTTCATATCCAGAACATAGTAGTTTCTTAAATCCATGGAATCCAGCCATGCCAGACCGTCTTCCGGTTTATTTGATGTCGGATAATGCATGTCGAAGCAAACTGCCGGACCTATCTTGCCACCTTCCACAATTTCATGGCAAGCCTTAATCGCATAAGCAGCGGCTACACACATATTATGATTTGCCAGATAGCCCTTTTTTTCATCTTCAAGAACACTTGTGCTCTTGAAGCCGATTCGAAACGGCATATGATTGACATGATCCTGTTCGTTTACCGTTAACCAGTACTTTACTCTGTCACCATAGGTCTTGAAGCAGAATGTACAATAATTCACATAGTCTTCAATCGATCTTCTGTCCAGCCAACCGCCGTACTGTTCTACCAATCCTTGCGGATATTCAAAATGATACAAGGTAATAATCGGAGTAATCCCTGAAGCAATACATTCATTGATGACATTATTGTAGAAATCAACACCCCGTTGGTTTACTTCTCCGTTACCCTCCGGGAAAATTCTTGTCCATGCGATGGAGAAGCGATATGCCTTTAATCCGCATTCCTTCATTAAAGCAATATCTTCCTTATAGTGATGATAATGGTCCGCAGCAACCTCATAATTACAGATCGACGGGTCCTGAACCCTGACATCCATAACGGAATTGCCCTTACCATCTTCATGTGCAGCGCCTTCGCACTGGAATGCTGCCGTTGAGGAACCCCATAAGAAATTATCAGGGAAAGGTTTCATTGTTTTTGTTTCCATATTTTTTCTCCCTTTATTACATAACAACGAAGTAGTGGAGCAAGTCCACTACTTCCTTTTTGTCTGCTTTACTTAGTCTTCGTCAAAACCAATAACCCAGGTGATTACAAAGCCTAAAACCGTAGCGATTACTGCAGCAGCAACTGCCAGGTAGAAGTTTGACATTTCACCACCCATAAAAATCGGCAGAGTCAAGAAAGAGCAAGATGCCGTAGCGTATGCTCTGATATCGAAGATACCAATGAATACACCGGTGATAGCGGAAGCAATCATAGCAGATACCAGTGGCTTCTTCAGAGGAATCAATGCACCGTATAATGCCGGTTCCGTTACAGACAGCAATGCCGTAACACCTGTTGATAAACCAGCCTGCTTCGTTTCTTCCTTCTTAGCCTTAA
>JABUSI010000010.1 GCA_021442745.1 Erysipelotrichaceae bacterium
GTCAGCGGTACGGCATCTCTGATTTACGGTTACCATGCAAGCAATGCGACGGCCATCAGCGTGGAAGTGGCTTTTGATGAGGATCATCCGGTTGCCGAATACATTGCCGGTTACCAGTGGTATTGTGACGGGGAATTGATTGAAGGTGCCGATGCGGCAGTATACCGGATTCCGGAAGGACTGGACCGCGGGGACTATGAATTTACCTGTGTCGTTACCGTTAGTAACAGTGATAACGGCGATTTTAAGGAATTTACGTCCGGTGCACATACCTTGCAGGTCGGAAAGAGTTCCATGGAAGTGGAAACGTCTTCTCATGAAGCATACTATGACGGTACGGATAACCATTCCATTTCCGTAAAAGTAACGAAACCGGCAAGCAGTGCCGAATATGAAATCTACTACAGTACAACCGAACTGAATGAAACCAACTATGCGAGTGAAGGTTCCTTGGACCCGATCAAGGTGAAGGATGTCAATGTCGATGACGGCAATCGTACGTCCTATACGGTTTACTATTACATTCTGGATAAGACGGAAACGAAGAACTACGGCGATGCGTCCGGCCATCAGACGATTACGATCCGGCCGGTAACCCTGACGCTGCAGTCCGGTTCCGAAGTTTACTACAAGACATATGACGGTGCGGCATCCGTACAGGGTTCCGTAACCGTAAAAGATACCGACTTGTATCGTCTGGTACGGGAAGGTGACATTTATGAAATCGAGGGTATCATTTCGGAAGAAGTGGATGCCGGATACATCATTGATTGTGATGCGGACTTTAACAGCCGCCATACCATGGATGCGTCTGCGGTTATTCTGTCAGATATCAAACTGGCAAATACCGACGGAACCATCAACTACAACTATGTCTTTGCGGATTCCTACCAGGTACAGTTCCCGGGATACATCGAAACGAAGTCCGTTACCATTGAATGGGGCTTGACGAGTTTCGAATATAACGGCGAATTGCAGGGACCGGAAGCTGTCTTTGACAAAACACAGTTAGCGGACGCGGACAAAGACGCGATTGTGATTGTCGTTTCCGGTAAGCAGCGTTACGTGGATACGTATACGGCATTTGCGAAGATGGAACTGGCAGCGAAAGAAGAATCCGAACCGGAAGCGAACCGGATGAAGCCGACGATTCAGAGAAACACAAAGACGGCAGGCAAAGTATTGATCAGCGCAAACAAGGCATTGCCGAGTGCGAACCGGTCTGTGGAATCCGATACCCAGATTACGGACTACTCTCTGGCAAACGGTGCGCAGCAATATGAAATTACGCCGAAACAACTGACGGTTGCGATGAAGGATGCATCCGTTACCTATGACGGGGATGACCATATCCTGAGTGAAGGGAAAATCACCGACGGCGAATTGTTCGAGGGATATACGTTCACGTGTGAACCGGATGGCGATCCGAAGAAGGATGCCGGTGAATATACGTATAAGCCGAAGAACGTGAAGATTTTTGATAAAGACAAACTGGATATCAGTGAAAACTATGAAATCCAGACCGATTCCGGTACCCTGACCATCGGTAAGAGGACGGTTACCGTATCCGGATTTACGGTAAACGACAAATATTATGACGGTACCACCGATGCGGAATTTGCGTCCTATGACGTAACGTTTGACAACATCATCGAAGGTGACGACTTGTCACTGGATGGTTCCAAGTTAACGGCTGTGTTTGACACGGCGGATGCCGGTGAGGACAAGACCGTGACGATTACCATCGGGGAAGGTGCATTGCAGGGTGCGGATGCGAAGAATTACATCCTGGATGTTGCCGGAAGCACAACAACGACAACGGCAAGTATCATGGCGAAGGAACTGATATTTACACCGGATGGCAAGAGTACGGTTTACGGGGAAGAAGTAACTTTCACCGGTTCGTATGACGGTTTTGTCGAGGGCGAAACGATTGCGGACGTAACGTTTGCGGGACAGCCGGTTTATCAGATCGGTAAGAGTGAAGACGCAAAAGAAGCGTACACCACGGCAACGCATGCGGGAACGTATACGATTTACGTAACGGCTCCGGCGGTTACGGCAGGCAACTATTCCGTAACGACGGAAACCGGTACACTGACGGTAATGCCTAGACCGGTAGCAGTGGAAGCTGCACCTAGAACGGCAGACAATCCGTATGTTACCAAGGTATATGACGGTACGACGAAGGCAACGGTTGGCGAAAGCGATTACCGTTTTGCGGAAGATGAAAATGCGACGGGTCCAAGCGGCGTGGTAAACGGCGATGCAATCGGCCTGACGTTTACGGCAGCGTATGCGGACAAGAACGTCGGTACGCCGGACGTCAATATGAACAACCTGAGCATTGACAATGACGACTACACACTGGTTACGGCATCCTTTACGATTCCGGGTGAAATCACGAAGAAGTCTCTGACGATCACAGCCAAGAACAAGACCGTAACGTATGGTGTGACAACCAATCCGGTTTATGAAGTAACGTATTCCGGTTTTGCGACCGGTGAAAACGAACATACGGCAGGTATGTTTGCGGGAACGCTGGGATACGATTGCGACTACGATTGCACAGATGCGGCGAAGAGAAATGCCGGTACGTATGACATTATGCCGAAGGGATTAACGAGCCCGAACTACGACATTACCTTTGCGAAGGGTACATTGACGGTTAACAAGGCAACCCTGCGGATTCAGGCTACGGCATCGCCGACTGTGCTGACATACGGTTCCGATCCGTTACCGGCGTTAGGATTTACGCCGGCCGGATTGAAGTACAATGAAAGCTTTGATGACGTCGTCACGACGGTAAAACCGTTGACCTACAACATGGGCGGTCTAACGGATATGGCTGTTACGGATGGCGAAACAACAACACGGGTTGTCAGCTCCGTGCCGGGTGATTATACGATTACCCCGGTTATAAACGGTGTGTTTACATCAAAGAACTACAATTTTACAACGTCAGCTGTTACCGTTACGGTCAGCCAGTATAACCTGGGTATTTCCGGTATTACGGTCAACAGCAAGGTGTATGACGGCACGACAACCGTCAAGGCATCCCAGATCGACTACAGCAATGTATACTTCGATGGCATTCTGCCAATCGACAGACAATACATGCAAAACAACGGTATCACCGGCGAAAGCCAGATTACCGTTGTGGCAGAATATGACAATGCGGACGGAACCGGTAAGGATGCCGGTACGGCCAAGAAGGTTAACGTGCAGATTACGTTGAACGGTGACAGTTATCTGGCACAGCGCGCATTCATCAACGGTGACCGCAACAACCAGACGGAAACCACGGCGGACATTACGCCTAGACCAATCAAGGTAGAAGCGAACTTTACAAGCGTTCCTTATGGTGGCGAAATTCCGGAATATACGGTATCGTTCAAGAAGACGGCAGCTGCGGACTCCGGTCTGGTAAGCGGGGAAACAGCCGATGCGTCAAACGTAACGCTGACCTGTTCCTATACGACATCTTCGCAGGTAACCCAAACGGAACCGGAATATCTGATTATTACACCAAGTAATTTACATGATTCCGCTTCGACAACCATCAAGGCATCGAACTACAGCCCGATGTATGTCATCGGTAAGCTGCAGGTTTATGCGCACCAGCTGGATGCACCGCAAACGGTATGGGATACGAACAATCCGGGTACCATTACCTTTAACAAGGTAAACCCGATCGGACAGGTGGAAGTCGACTCCTACGTATTGAAACTGCAGAAGAAAGTATCCGGAACGTTTACGGATATTGCAGGTGCCGGTACGACCATCGTTTCCGACGGAACAACATCAAAATATACATATGACGGATTCAAGGAAACCGTCCGTTCCAACGGTGCGGGTGAATACCGCGTCGTGGCTAAGGCGATAGCATCCGAAGTCAACAATGTCAACAAGATTAACGTTCAGGACAGTGATTTCGGAACCGGTACGAGTCTGTTTGCGACAAAAGTTACCTTCGTATATCAGAAGGGTAGCGAAAAACAAGCCGGTGTAACGGATAATTCGCAGTTAACGGTTAACAATATGGCATCGTATGTCGTATTGGCCGGTGAAAAGAACATTCCGTTGAAGGCTGTTCTGAAGAATGCGACGGGTTATACGATCAAAAACGTGGCAAGTACCAATGCCAAGGTTACCATCAGCCAGAAGACGGATGCCGGAAGAAACGGCGATACGTTTACGTCAAGTTTCAATATGGGTTCGAACCTGGCATCCGCTGCGAATACGACCATCGTACTGACGTTGAATGCACGTCCGGCAACTCTTGTTGTCAGCATTGCGAGAACCGATGCCGGCAAGAATGAAGAAAAGAACCCGACCTACGGTTACACGCAGCCGCCGGTTTATACCGCAACGGTGAATGTAGCCACAAGCGATAATACAACAAAATCCAACTACACCTACGATTACGTATGGTGGTTAAAAGAAGGATATTCCAAGAGCAGTGATGACAGCTGTACGACAACCTGGACGTTCCCGACCGGTAAGCCGGCAAACGAAGGAAATCCGAGTTATTACACCATCTGTGCCTTGGTAACCGCAACCCGTCTGGATAACGGTGAAACGACGGAAAACAGCAAGACGTTCAAGAGCGATCCGCTTCTGCCGTACGTCAAGAACCTGGAAATCTATATGGCGGACTTCTATTGCGATGCAACCATCGGCAGCTTTATTGATGCAGAAGAAACACGCAGAGGATGGACGTACGGACAGACTCCTGGTGAACAGAAGATCATCAACCTGGTACCGGAAGACGTTGACGAAGTATCGCATACCGGTTTAACGGACATTACGTTCCAGTATTCTGACGATAAGATTCACTGGAGCAAAGAAAAACCATCCGATGCCGGAACGTACTATGTACAGGCAATCATTCCGAAGAGTAACAACTTCAATGAATACGCAACGGATGCGGATTCCGTATACAGTGTATTTACGATTGACCAGACACAACTGCAGGTACCGACGAATCTGAAGGTACGGCAGAGTGAAACGGCTCCTTACGGAACCATCAGCTGGGATGCGGTATTCGCACCGAAGAAAAACGGTAACGGTACGGCAGTTCCGGTTACATACGTTGTCAAACTGTATGAAAACACCAATCCGGTACAGAATAACATGTATGCACAGAATAAGGGCGTAAGTCGCGAAGGCGTCGATCCGACACCGATCAAGACGTATGAACCGATTACCGGCACAAGCATGGATATTACGGCCGATATGCAGGAATATGCAACGTATTACTACACCGTACAGGCAGTCAGCGGCGATCAGCGCAACTGCTTAAACAGTGATATCGCAACGTCCGAAATGGTTCGGATCGGTGCGGATATTACGGTAAGCGGAAGCGGAACGTGGGCAAATAATCAGTATACCCAGACGTATGACAATACGTTTGCGACCATCAAGGCTTTGTATGGCGGTACGGTACAGGCATACCAGTGGTATGCCGGCAGCGAAGCCATCGAAGGCGAAACGGGCGCTACACTGAAAGTAAAACATGTCAGCGAAAGCGGTCCTTACAGCTGTAAACTGACAGTGAACGGGGAAACCATTTACACACCGGTGGCAATGGTAACCATCAACCCGCGCAAGATTACGCTGACTTCTGCAACCGACAACAAGATTTATGACGGTACGGCGTTAACCAATCATGGTGTAACCGTAACGGAAGATGGCATTGCGGATGGCGAAACGATTACCTATTCCTTCACCGGAACGGTAACGAACGTATCCCAGGGCAAGGTGAACAACAGCTTTACGTATACCGTGAAGAAGTCCGATCCAAGCGATACCGAAGCCATCGAAATGAGCGACTATACGATTACCAAGAAATCAGGTAAACTGCACATTACTCCGCGTGATATCGCCGC
>JABUSI010000009.1 GCA_021442745.1 Erysipelotrichaceae bacterium
CCGGAAATTGTCAGAGCCAGTTCCACGTTCTCTAAAATCGTCTGATGCGGAATCAGATTATAACTCTGAAACACAAAACCGACCGTATGATTCCGATACGAATCCCAGTCACGGTCTTTATATTTTTTGGTTGAGGTACCATCGATAATCAGATCACCGCTGTCATAACGGTCCAGTCCGCCGATGATATTCAATAAGGTAGTTTTTCCGGAACCGCTCGGCCCCAGAATTGCCACAAATTCATTGTCCCGAAGATTAAACGATACGTGATCCAAAGCGATTTGTTCGAAATCACCCGTACGGTATTTTTTACAGATCTGTTGAATTTGTAACATGGACTCACCCCTTTCCGATTCAGTATAGCAGGGTTACATTAACTTAACATGAACCCAAAAGAAGAACTCTTTGCCGAGTTCTTCTAACATTTTGATTGAATGACTTCGCAAACCATATCTACGTAGTGTTTGCACAGTTCATCACTCTTGGCTTCCACCATGACTCTGACCAGCGGTTCGGTACCGCTTGGACGAACCAGTACGCGTCCTTCGTTTCCCAATTCGTCTTTTACCCTCTGACAGGCAGCCAATACATCCGGATCGTTCATCATGGCTTCTTTATCCTTCACCTTAACGTTCACCAGCAACTGCGGATAGATAAACAAATCATCCGTCAGTTCGTTAATGGACTTACCGGTTTTCACCATAACTTCCAGAATCTTCAGTGCCGTCAGCAAGCCGTCTCCGGTTGTCGCATGATGGCGGAAGATGATATGTCCGGATTGTTCTCCGCCGATATCATATCCGTTTTTGGACATGGATTCGTAAACGTATTTGTCACCAACCTGCGTTACGTCATATTTCATACCTTCCCCATCCAGTTTCCGGAAGAAGCCTAAATTTGCCATTACCGTCGTAACGACAACGTCATCCGCCAGAATTCCCTGCTGCTTCATATATTTGCCGCAGCAGTATAAAATCTTGTCTCCGTTGATTTCCTGGCCGTCCGGAGCAATCGCAATCAGACGATCCGCATCCCCGTCAAACGCAAAACCGATATCATACGTACCTTGTACAATCCGGCTTCGGATATCTTGTGTATGAGTGGAACCGCAGTTCGTATTGATATTCAATCCGTCCGGTTTTCCGTGATGCCATTCCACGTCCGCACCCAGTTCACTTAACAGTCGATGAGCCGTCCGTGTAGCCGATCCGTTCGCCGTATCAATCAGAATCCGCATCCCCGTCAAATCCAGGTTCACGGTATCCCGCAACCATTGCAGGTATTCTTCGATACCGTTCGGGAAATCGATGACTTCTCCGATTGCCCCTTCCGTTGCATACGGAATTTCTTCTGTGGAACCTTCCAGATACGCTTCAATTCTTTCTTCTACTTCTCTTGGCATCTTCGTTCCGCCGGCACTGAACAGCTTAATTCCGTTATCATAAAACGGATTGTGACTGGCCGAAATCATAACACCGCACACAAACGGATCCTTACGAACCAGATATGCCACTGCCGGTGTCGGACCGACTCCCAGCAGATACGCGTCACATCCACCGGCCGCAATGCCTGAAGCAATCGCATGTTCCAGCATACTGCCGGACCGTCTGGTATCCTTACCGACCAGAATGGTCTGCTTTTCTTTCTGACTGAAATAATATCCCAGATATTTTCCGATACGGAACGCGGTCAAGGCATCCAGTGTTTCGTTTGCCTTCCCGCGGATTCCGTCCGTTCCAAACTTATATTTCATACTAAAACCTCATCTATGACTTCACGACGGTAATACTCATCGTTTCCATTCCGGATGCCAGTGAGTAGGTAACCATCTTACTGCTTCCTTCTACGGTCAGAGGAATATCCTGATTCATTCCCGGTTCAATACCTTCCAGTTCCAGGAAAATCTTAATATCTTCCGCCGTCAGCATATCCACATTGTTTTGCGTACCCTTGATGACAACAGACTGATACATACTGTTGGTTCCCCAGTCCAGACGATAACCGTTGACATTATTCCGATACGATACCGGAATGTTATCAATGGTCCGGGTTACGGTCTCTCCGACCTTAACGTCAATGTTAATCTTCGTAACGCTCAGACTGTTGACACCGCTAGGAACGTTAATCGCATATGTCCAGCTGGAGTTCTTGTCAATCTTCGTCGCATCCACTTCCACCCGGATTTCATCCAGTTCGTTCAATATCGTCTGCGACGCATATACCGTTACGGTAGAGTGATCCAGCGTAATCGAATCAATGGATAATCCGTCCGGCAGTTCTCCGATCGGAATGACGTTAATCGGTACTTCTTTCTGCGGTGTGGTTACCTGAACCGAAGCCTGTACGGTTTCCGGTACGATATCCACATTCAGTTTCTGACCGCTCTGGTCATACGCAACAATCTGCGCCGTTGTAACGAAATCCTGCGTAACACCGCTGACATCAATCAGCGCTTTTACGTAAGCGATATTGTCAATGGTATCCTGTGATGCCCGGACAACCACTTCCGTGGATTCCAGACTCGGCGCACCATCCAGTGCATAAATATTCTCCATACGATTCGTGTTGATGTATTCGTGCGAAATCTTAAATTTCTGGGTCGTCTTTTTCTTGATGGTAACCATTACGGTAGACGGATTCAGATTCACTGTCAGACGATTCGAAAAATCAGTCGGTGTCAATGATACCTGATGCGTTCCTTCGGTTAAACCGGACAAGTCCGCCGTTACTTTATAACTGCTCTGTGATTTCAGCAACTGAATATCGGAAACATCTCCGATTACCGCTGCAGAAACCGATGACGGAATACCGTCGATTTCATAAACTTCCGAATTCACAATGACCTGTACCGGAATCGCATCCAGCTTGGTACCGGCACTGCTTGCCAGAATTCCTGTCGAACTGCCATCGGCGTTAATCGCAATATAGAACACAATTGCCAGAATCAACGTAGAAAACTTTGACAGTTTTTTGTTAAACAGGAACCGATCGATGAATCCGCTCAACCAGCGAATCAGATATACAATCGAATTTTCAATCTGGGCATACGTATTGATAACCTGTTTGGAATTTTTCTTGATACTGTTTGCCAGTTCCAGTTTATAATCGGAATCTTTATTCAGATCCTTACTCTTACGGTTTTCTTTCTTGGGTTTCATCACTTTATTGTCAGCCATTAGTGTTCACCCCCTTTGGTGTCGTCCTTCTTTGCGGATTGACGGGAAACACGCGTAATTTCCAAAGGTTTGATCAGCGGAGCATCCGTGATTTCCTTCTTTTGTTTCTGCATGGCCGGTTTCTTCGGAACCGACGGTAAAACTACCCGTTTGGTTTCTTCCAGTTTCTTCTTAGCCGCTTCCGTAGCCATAGCATCCGCTTCCTGGATTTCCTTCAGTTTCAACTGCTGGGTCGTATGGAATTCCTTGGCAACGTCCTTGACTGCCTGTTCCACTACCGTAGCCGGTTTCTTCTGTTTTTCTTTACCGAATACATGGAACAAGCCGGTCTTCTTCTTGTCCTCAGCCGGTTCTTCCATAACGTCAAAGGTCTTCTTCGTATTCAATGCCTGCTGAATTTCCGCTTGTACTTCCGCCTTCAGCTCTTCTTCATTCTTGATCTTCGGTTTTGCTTTTTCCACCGGTTTTTCTTCCGGCTTGACTTCCACCGGTTTCTCTTCCTTCTTCACAACCGGTTTTTCTTCCTTCTTCACAACCGGTTTCTCTTCCTTCTTCACAACCGGTTTTTCTTCCGCCTTTGTGACAGGCTTTTCATCCGGACTTTCAACTTCCACCGCGATGACCGGAATCGACAGCGTATCATCCTTAAATGACTGCTTCTTAAACGTCTTCATCTGTCCTTTACGGGTCAGATCTTCCTCATCTTCCACCCGTTCATCGTTCTCATCAATGATGATGACCGATTTCCGTACCGGATTAACCGGTTCATCCTTCACCGTAAGCTTCTTTGTGGTATCTTCCTTTTCCAGAGTTTCCACTTCCGCACGGAATAAACCCTGAAGGGAAACGGATTCGGAACCGGTCGGCGTAACCGTCTCGCTTGTTACGGTATCTTTATTCAGAATGTGCATATTCAGATACTCACGCAATTTTCTTTCATTTACCTGAAGCAGTTTACCTTCCGATGCAATCGCCACACGACCCGTTTCTTCCGAAATAACAATCGTAATGGCATCGGTCATTTCACTGATTCCGATAGCTGCTCTGTGTCTTGCCCCGTATCTTGACGGCAAGTCCAGCGTCGTCGGCGGGAAGTATGCACTCGCGCAGGCAATCTTATCCCCCTGGATAATAACCGCCCCGTCATGCAACTGCGTCGTCGTTGCGAAAATGGAACACAACAGTTCCGGGGAAATGATGGAATTGATCTTAACTCCCGTCTGAATATATTCCGACAGCGAAGCCGTCTGTTCCAATGTAATCAAAGCTCCGGTCTTGGATTCCGCCAGATTGCTGACTGCATCCATCAGAGCCTGTACCAGTACTTCCTTTTCATCACCGGACAAGGTGCTGATCCGGGAAAAAATGTTGGTTTTTCCCATACGTTCCAGTAAGGAACGGATTTCCGGCTGGAAGATAATAATCAGCGCTAAGAAACCCCAGTTAATAATATTGTCCGTTAAATATGCCAGAGTTTTCAACCCGAGATATTTCGCAATTGCCTGGATAATCAGCACAAAAATAATCCCTTTGAAAATCTGTGACGTTTTATTGTTGCTTTCTACAATACGGATAATGTATTGCAGGATCAGCCATACAATCAGAATATCAAATACCATTCGCAATATTTGCGTCACTTGTACCAATGTCAAATAATCAAACATACGCGATATACACCTCTCTGTCTTTTTACTGCGATTTTGGACATAAATAGAATCATCTATTATTGTACCTTATTTTTTCCATTCATTCAAACCCAAAAAGAAAAGCCGCATAAAAGCGACTTATTTGGTAAACACATCAAGGAACTTGGAAATAATATCCATTCCTCCCAGAAACGTACCCAGGGTACTGCCTAAATTCGCAAATACGACAATCAGCAATACTTTCATGATTTTATTACGGAAGAACCCTTTGAAACTGTTCAGATCCTCATCCATGCTTTCAAAATCCTTAACCTGCGGTTTCCGGATCATCGCTTCCGCCATTCCCGCAAACCATCCGGCAGCCAGAAGCGGACTTAACGAAGTAATCGGAGCTGCCACAAAAGAGGTCAGTATCGTCAGCGGATGCGCCCCGCATAAAAGGCAACCCAAAGCACTCAATACGCCGTTATACAGAATCCAGCCGGTAATCTGATTCATCCCGGTTGCCGCATTTTTCTGCATTGTCAGCACAACCATAAGGATCAGAAGAACCGGTATTGCCCACATGAGTATTTTCCCGAGCGGACTCTTCTTACCCGGATCCAATAAGGATTCGATTTCATACTCTTTATATATTTCTTCTTTGATTCCGATACAATGCGCTGCTCCAAGAATTGCCAGTACTTTCTTTCCCGGTGCCGTTCTGATGTTATATGCCAGTACCTGATCCCGTTCATGAACCAGTACTTCGGCAATGGAAGGAAATTCCTTCTGAACTTCCTGCAATGCCGCCGTCAGCATATCTTCTTTCTGCAGATTCAGAAGATCTTCTTCACTGACCTCCTCATCGTCAAACAACGTGGAAATAATCGTTGACAGCAATTTGATCTTATCAAAAAAGTTCTGTTTTCTCCAGACTCTGGAAAAGGTCGTCTGAATGGAACGGTCCGCATTCACCAGAGGTATCTGTAACCGTTTGGAACCTTCGATTCCTTCAATCATTTCCTGACCGGA
>JABUSI010000261.1 GCA_021442745.1 Erysipelotrichaceae bacterium
TCAAGAATAGAAGGCAGGGTTTCATGCAGCAATTCTGCACCGATTTCCATTAACGCATCGTGCAGTTGCCCCATATTCATATTCTCATCGATAGGCATACCGGCTTTGGCAATCATATCACCGGCATCCATCTTATGAACCATTTCCATAATCGTAATCCCGGTTTCTTTTTCACCAAACAGAATCGCCTTATGAATCGGTGCACCACCTCGTAATTTCGGTAACAGGGAAGCATGCACATTAATGCAACCCAGACGTGGAATTGCCAGAATCTTATCGGAAACCATTTGTCCGTAAGCACAGGTAATAATCAGTTCCGGATTGTACGCAACAATTTCTTCGTAAATCTGACTTAGTTTTTCCGGTTGCAATACCGGCGTTCCGTGCAGGTCGGCAATTTCTTTTACAGGTGTGGGAGTCAAAAGTTTCTTTCGTCCCGTCGGACGGTCCGGTTGTGAAATGACGGCAACCAGTTCCACCCGTTCTTCTTCATATAATTGGTTTAAAATGGAGCACGCAAATACCGGTGTCCCCATGAAAATTGTACGAACTTTATTCATTTCTTATTCACTTCCTTCCTTGGTATTATACCGTAAAGCACACAGAATATGAAACAATCTTTTTGTGTTGCATTGTACAAAAAAGTTTGCTATAATCATCGGGTAACTAGAAGAATCAGGAGGTATAAAACTATGCCAAATATCAAGTCACAAAAGAAACGTGTTTTGACAAATATGAAGAGAAACGCTGCAGTTTCTTCTGAAAGATCTGCAATGAAAACTGCAATCAAGAACGTATTGAAGGCAGTAGACGCTAATGACAAGGCAGCTGCTGAAGAAGCTTTGAAAGTAGCAAACTCTAAATTGGATAAGGCAGTTGCTGGAAAGATTCAGCATAAGAACTACGCTGCCCGTCAAAAAGCTCGTTTGGCTAAAGCAGTAAGCTCAATCGCTTAAGTAAGTATCTCTATAAACAAAGCAGGAGAAACCGTTTGGTTTCTCCTTTTTTTTAGAATTTCTGTGATTTCGCAAGATGATAGTTTTTATAATTCAGGATATCGGATACTTCCTTGATTACGGTAAAGAATTCCGGAACATCAACTTCCATGTTTTCATCTGTCATCTGAACGCTTAGCAGTCCCTGTGTCTGGTCAAAGGAAAAGACGTCCAGTTTGAAGTATTCGTCATTGTAAGGGAAAGAATACCTTGTTTTATCAATCGGGTGTAACGTGGTATCAATTTCCCGCGTCATATCGATATATTCTCCGTTGGAAATAATCCTGTCTCGTTTTACCCGGGTGAACGGTGTAACCATATATGCTTCAGAATAGTAACAGACGACACTGCCGTCTTTTTCTCTTGTACGGATCCGACGTTCCCATCCCGGTGTGCTCTTCAGAAAATGCTGGAAAATACGGTCTTTCTGTGCACCGATCTGTTCCAGTTTTCCGATAACTTCCGGATTGACTTCGACAAGATACTTCTTAAACTTCTCAACCGGTTTTTCTTTTCCCAAAAATGAGAAAATTGCTTGTACGGCACGACGTACTTTTTCTTCAAAGTCTGTTTCATTACCGATTATCACTCTGTTCGGATGAATACTCCAGCTCTTCTGAATCATATTGTCAACACGGATTGCATCATCCACCGTTTCATAACGTGCCGCATTATTCTGTAACGTATAAGCTTCTTCTGCTCCGTTAGCCGCAGTTACCAGATGCAAAACCATATCATATCGTCTGACGATTTCTTCATCGTTCAGACCCATACCGGATGTGATTTCTTCCCATTCTTTTTCCGATACGTAGCCTTTATTATCCAGTAGTGCCCGGTCTAACAAAATCAGAATGTTTTCGTCTTTCAATTCCTCGGCAGCACGGTTATAAATTTCTTCCTTTTCTATCATCATTTTATTGACGTATTTCTGAAAGCCGTACATACCGATGTTATCCGGCAACGGTGTAATGCCACCGGTAATCAGTTCCGTAGCGGTTTCGTGAATAATCAGAACACGGTATCCGCGTTCGGAAAAGATTTCAACCGCTCTGGACATTAATGTACTTTTCCCTGCACATGGTCCTCCGGTAACTACAATTCTTGTAATCTGTTTTGTCATAATGGTTCTCCCCCTATATTAGAATTCCTTCCAGATGATCGCATTCATGCTGAATAATCTGGGCAGTCCATCCTGTAAACGTATTTGTATGCCATTGGAACGTCTCGTCCTGATACCGTACGGTTACAGACTGATAACGAATACACGGACGAACACCCGGCAAAGATAAACATCCTTCTTCCGTTTCATACCGTCCGTCTTTCTGTATGATAGTCGGATTATACATCACTACGTCCGCAAATGCCATATGAACAACAATGATTCTCTTATTGACACCAATCATATTGGCTGCCATTCCGACACACTCCTTGTTGTGTGCTTTCAGCGTATCTTTGAGATCCTGTCCGATAGGAAGATCCGCTTTTCCGGCAGCTACAGATTTCTTTTTCAGAAATTGTGTATCACGTACAATCGGCCGGATCATATTTTCTCCTTATCCACCGGTAAAACCAATGCCAGTCCTCCGAGAGAGGTCTCTTTTAATTCCAACGGCAACTTCTTTCCGGTATAATTCATGGTTTTGACAACCATATCAAAGGAAATCTTGTTTTTCTTAATGGCACCGATATGTTTCGCATACAACATGGCATCCATGCTTCGTAACGCTGCCACACCGTTTCGCTCAATACACGGAATCATCACATATCCGCCGACCGGATCACAGGTTAGCCCCAGATGATGTTCCATCCCGATTTCTGCGGCATAACAGATCTGGGAAACCGTTAACCCTTCCAGGTAACTGCACGCGGCAGCTGCCATTGTACAAGCTGTTCCGATTTCTGCCTGGCATCCTCCCTCTGCACCGGACAGCGTCGCATTCGATTTAATAACGTTTCCGAATAATCCGGCGACAGCCAGCGATTCCATCAATTGTGTTCTTGATGCCAGATGATGCACATCATAATATTTCATAATTGCCGGCAATACTCCGCAGCTTCCTAAAGTAGGTGCCGTAACTACCGTATGTCCGCTGGCATTTTCTTCACTGCAGGAATACGCATATGAAGTGATTTCCAGGATGCGTTGTTCCACCGGATCCTGTGTCGTATTCTTACGTTCATATAATTTTCTGGCTATTTTCTCCATTTGCAACGGTCCGGGAAGCATCCCTTCCGCTTTTAATCCGTCATCTACCGTTTTCAGCATCGTCTCCAGGATTCTTTCCAGAAACGAAAAGATTCCGGGTTCCATTTGTTCGACGTATTGCACAAATGTCAGGTTATTCTGCTCCATATACGAAACGATTTCTTCCATTGTGGATTGCGGATATACATTCGGGTCCACAATATACGGAACACCTTCAATGGAAAAGGCACCGCCTCCGATGGAATAAATTGTCATCGAATGCTTTTCTCCGCACAGTTCCATGGTATTCGGATGTTTTTTCGTAAAATCATCCGTAAAGATTACCTCTGCCCTTTTTCCCCTTTTGGTAAACGCCTTCTGAATAATCTTATCCGTCATATGTCCTTTACCGGTCAGTGACAAAGAACCATAGAGTTTAGCGGTTACCCGCATTTCTTCAGGATACTCATTCATGTAGTACTTACAGGCACGTTCTATCGCCAGCGTATGAGAACTGCTTGGTCCCGGTCCAATCCGGTAAAGTTCCTTCAGCGATTCCATTCTTACCTCCTCGTCGTTTCCAGAAGGAAAAGTTCGAATCCTTCCATCGGATCAATCTTTCCCAGTTTTGTTTCATAATCCAGATCAGATAATTTATGCAATGCGGTCTGTATCTGGGATAAACTCAATGACTGAATGATTCCCGATACTTTTTCCACCGCGTACGAACTCTTCACTCCCAGTTCCTTTGCAATTTCACTGTCGGAATATCCTTCCATCTGCAATTGCTTGATTTGTGACCATTGACGGAAACGAGAGGATACCAACGGAATCAAAGAGAATACCGTAACGGCATTCTTTCCCTGCATACTCATCAGTTCCTTAATTTCCTGCCACATGGAAAAAGCATTCTTCATATCTTTCCGTAAAATCGCTTCGCAGAAATTCAACAAATCATACTCTCCGGTCCCAAATAACGGTTTATGACACAATTCTTTTACCGTATCCAGTGTGACAGGACCTCCGTGTGCCAGAAGTTTCGGTAATTCCTGATGCCAGAGCGAAATATTGGACTGGTACAGGTCACATAAATACTGCATGGCATCTTTCCGTACCTCCAATTGGTAAGAGGCACAGTTTTCACGGATGGTTGTTGCCCCGTTGAACGCATTTTTTTTGTCATTCAGCGCGGATTTTGAACCGTAGACCTGTGCCTTTTTTTTCAATTTGGTTACGATTTTGCTTGTTTTTACGCTTACATCCTGCATCAATATAACAAGCACCGTGTCCGGATTGGGATGATCTATGTATTCTTCCAGGATATCTTTTTCAGATTGAATCATTTCCTCAGCAGTATCATACGCCTGCGTTTTGACCGGTTTCTTCTCCGTAGACAAAAACAACAGGTCCTTTACGACAAGAACCTTCTTCGGTGTAAACAATGAAGGCGTATTCGCATCGTCCACAATCTGTTGCATCATTCCCCATTCGTAGTAATACCGGAATATTTCTTCTTTCTGAACTTCCGGCGCATGGGTCTTTCGAATGGATTCCAGATACTGATTCACATAATACGAATCACTTTCCTGAATAAGACATATCATCTTTTATCACCCGGTTTGATTATACCAAACATTCCGCGTTCCGTGTAGAAAAACCGTATCCACCTTCCGACGATAATATGGATGGCTCCTTCTTCTGCCGTATTCAAATACGGTATACCTAATCGTCGCAAGTTATCCGTCACACTTGTACTCGGATGATGATATGTATTCTGATAACCGGAACTTACAATCGCTATCTGCGGATGCAGGTGAGAAAGATAATACGAAGAGGAAGACGAATCGGATCCGTGATGAGACAGTTTTAACACATCACACGTTATGTTGTATTGTTTTATGATATCGTCTTCTTTCTGCTTTCCCAAATCTCCGCACTGCAGAAACGTAAGATTGTTAATCTGATACCAGCATGTCAGGGAAGTATCGTTATCCGTATCGCCGGTTTGATCTTCACTTACTTCAAGCATACGGAAATTCCCTACTGTATAGTTGTTTTGTCTTTCCGTCACAATACAGTCAATCGGCATTACTTCCTTTAATGACTCCAAAGCCCCGTTATGATCAAAATCATCATGCGTAATCACAACCATATCCAGTTCTGATATCCCCTTACCGTTCAGATACGGGACAAGAACCGTTTTTGCCAGATCTTCCTTCAGCATACCACCGGTATCAATCAGGATATTTCCCGTATGAAACGGTAATTGTATCAGTGTACAGTCCCCCTGTCCGACATCAAGATACGTGATTTTCGCAAACGGGTTAATATATGACTGCGTACGGACAAGAAAAAAAGACAGAATTACCATAACCAGTGCTTTTTTACTTCGATACAGTTCCCAGTTTTGCCAATATGAAAAGACAAAAACCCCAAAAAACAACGGCATGGATCCGATCCATGCAAAACCGGGAATCTGTATCGCAACTATATATTCCCATACCTTCTCAAGCCACAACACCATAACCGGATGATAAAACACCGCACTGCACAGGCATCCAAACCACAGTATTGCGCTTATTTGTTGGAA
>JABUSI010000422.1 GCA_021442745.1 Erysipelotrichaceae bacterium
GCCATGGAATTCCATGGCTTTTTTCATTGATGAATAATTTGTGTATCAGTTTGCCTTCGGATAAATAATGATTTCTCTGGATTGTCCGTCTGCCGTATAAATGGTAAGTACACACGGTCCGTTGCCTCCGCTGGTATTTCCCTGATGGAAGGAGACGGAGGAAATGGTGTGTTTGACGTCGGTGACGGCACCGTAGGAACTTACGACAACTTTTTCAATATCCGTAATGCCTCCCAGATGACCGCGGATGGAAATGTAGTAGTCTTCATCCATCGGACAATTGAAGGTAACTTCGTTCTGTTTTTCTCCCGGAGAGCTGATGTTGAATTTGATGACCGGTGCAACGTTTACGGTTACCGCTTTGGATGTATATCCTTCTGCCTTGAACTTTACGTTACGGATGTACGGATAGTCAATCTTTGCGGTGCTTTCCAGAGCGTACAACTGGTTCTTACTGTTGAGCGCAAAGGCGTCGGTGTTATCCGCTAAGGTAATACCGGAAGTAATGTCCGTATATGTCATGCTGCCGTCCTTATAGACGCACTTTTTCAGCTTGACATCTGCCCAGGAACCGTTGCTCATGCTTGGGGAATACCATAGCGTACCGGAATTGTTGTAGAACGTTACATTGGCTTCTACCCAGGTATTGTTGACATACAGGGTATATGTAGCTTTTGTCTTGTCGGTTGCGGTTGCGGTAATGGTTACCGAACCGGTTTTGAGTCCCTTGACTTCACCGGTCTTTTTGTCGACGGATGCAATCTTGGTATCGGATGACTTGTATGTCAGCGTCTTGTCTTTGATGTCGCCTTCGATGACAGCAGCAATGGTCTTGGTTTTCCCGAGATCTACGGATTGCTTGTCAGCAGGGAACTTGACAACGGTATCCATTGACCATTTTGCGGTAAAGTCCGTCGGTTCTTCAATAACGGAACCGGATTCGAATTTATGCGATCCGTCGTACCAGCCTTTGAACGTATACCCGGTCTTTTTCGGTGTTTCCGGTGCAATCAGACCGATGCTTTCATACGCAACGGTAACGATGGTTTCTTCCCCGTTATCCGGGTTGAATGTTACACGGTATTTCGGTAACCAGCAAGGAATCAATTCCATGTCGGTGTAAATCGGTTTTGCCGGATTGAACATCCAGTCGTCTGTGCTTGCGCCTAAGATGGACCAGCATTTGAAGATATCGCCTTCCTGAACCGGAACCGGAGGCATTTCATCGATACATTCGCCTTCGTCTACACCGATGAGCACTTCGTTTCCGTCCGGGTAACGGAACGTAACCGTTAAGCATTTCAACCATTTGGCGGTAATGGTAACGTCCTTGTTGAAGACGGTGTCCGGATTGAACATGGTGTTGTCTTCATCGTACCAACCGGCGAATGCAAAGCCTTCCACGGTAGCCGGAATCGGATTTGACAGGATGGAGAACGGAGAATCCATCGGTACTTTACATAGGATATCCTCTAATTCATGTCCCTGCACAAACGTTACGTAGTAGCATGGAGTGAATCTGGCAACCACATTTGTGTCCTTTTCAATCGGTGTGATAAAATCATACGACTGATCGGTATCTTCGATATACCAGCCGTCAAAAATCATATGACTGATTTCCGGTGTTTCCGGAATGCTTTCCGGAATACCTTCCTTTGTGATAGCTATTTTCGTCTGATTGTCTTGCACGGATACGTAAATGTACGATTTTGCGAATACCGTCAGATACGCCACGATACCGCCGACAAGAAGTAAAACGGCAAGCACAACAGGAATCAACTTATTGTTCTTTTTTTCGTTAACTGCAGAAAGTTCTTTCTTTTCTTCTTCCATAATCCCTAACCCCTATTATTGTTTTCTTTCTATGCGAATATACTGTAACACATTTTATCAGTAAATACACTTGTTAATGAGAAGGAAAAGGATGGCTCTACATAAAAAAACAGCCGGTTAGGCTGAAATTGTTTTATGCCTGCAGTACCTGTGTTATTTGTTTCCGGTACGCAGAAACCAAAACAAGGAGGTTTCCGGTAACACAACCGGAAAGACGGCAGCGAATCCTGTGATAAAACCTGATATGCTGATACGGACGTGATAACTTATTGAACCGTCAGGTCTCATGGAATATATGGTGGTCAGATGAACGCCAAATCCGTAATCGATGGTACATTCCCCGCCGTACATGGTATAAAACGTTATCAGTAAACGCTTGTTTACGGTAGTATATAGTTAATGCCTGTAAGAACAACGGAAAGAATCAGAGAAAGAAGCAGAAGGAATTTTGTTTTCATAGTCGTAGCCTTCGTGCTCTGTTATACCAAGACCTGTAAGGAAGTTAAAATACGTTCGTCTGTGTATTTTTGTGAATAGACCTGTGGGGAAAGGAATAGTAAACTATAGATGTATAAATACGGAAATAAACTCAAAAAAAAAGGAATGTGATTCGATGAAAATAACAATTCTGGCAGAAAATACGGCATGTAATATGTTTCCGGGGGAGCACGGACTTTCACTTCTGGTGGAATATCGGGACCGGAAGGTTCTGATTGATACGGGTGCCAGCGGACTGTTTGCGGAGAATGCCGGAAAGATGGGAATGGATTTGGCCGGTGTGAATGCTGCCTTTCTGTCTCATGCTCACTATGACCATTCCGGGGGCTATCCTGCTTTTTTTGCGATCAACACGACCGCTAAGGTGTATTTGCAAAAATCGGCGAAGAGAAGGCATTATTTCAAGATTTTCGGGGCTATTAAGAAAAATATCGGGATTCCGGAAGGAGTATTGGACAGATATGCTGACCGGTTTGTATATGTGGAAGGATACCGGGATTTTGAAAACGGCATCTGTGTATTGCCGCACAGTACACCGGATAAGATTTTGCAGCGGGCAAAACGCACCCATATGTGTGTGGAAACGGAAGGGCGGATTGACTTTGATGACTTTTCGCATGAACAAACCGTGGTGTTTGAAGAAGAGGATGGTTTGGTTTGTGTGAACAGTTGTTCTCATGCCGGTGTGGACGTCATTGTCGAAGAAGTGAAAAAGGTGTTTCCGGGGAAGAATATCAAGGCGTTTTTCGGCGGATTCCATATGATGGGATTGAGTGGTGCGGATTCCTGCAGTTACAGTAAGGAAGAGGTACAGGAAGTGGCAAAACGCTTGTTGGAAAGCAGTGATGCGGTATTTTATTCCGGCCATTGTACGGGTAGTATCGCGTTTGGCTGGCTGAAGGAAATAATGGAAGACCGTCTGGAAGCAATGGCATCCGGAAAGGTATTTGAAGTATAAACAGGGGTGATGACTATGTTTCGAAAAGCAACCATGAATGATTGGGAGGCTGTGTATCAATTGATCTGTGATCTGGAAAAAACGGAATTTCCGAAAGAAAAGTTCCGGGAAATCTTCCATGAGCAATTACATAAGGAATCTTGTTATTGTCTGGTATGTGAAATAGAGGGAAAGACAATCGCGATGCTGAATCTGCGGTTTGAAAACCAGCTGCATCATACGGACAGAATTGCGGAGATTATGGAATTTGTGGTGGATGAGAAGTATCGGAACAAAGGAATCGGAAAACAGATGTTTGACAAAGCCTGTGTAATCGCAAAAGATAACGGTTGTGTACAGATTGAACTGACCAGCAATCAGATCCGGAAGGATGCCCACAGATTCTATATCCGGAAAGGAATGCAGAATACACATTACAAGTTCTGTAAACCGTTATAAACGAAGTATACGGAAATGTGATATATGGCTGAATGATACAATTCGTTACATAAGAAAACAGAAAGTTGTGAGGAAAGAGAAAATGAATGTCCGAGGTATGTCCGGCAGATATGAGGTAAGAACTCTGACAGTACAGGATATTGATGTGATATACGAGTTGTCGGTTGGAAATCCGTTGTTTTATCAATACTGTCTTCCGCACGGTTATGAACAGACAAAAGTAAAATACCGTTGGCATGGTGATGACTGCGAAGTATTGTCTTATGGCAAAACCGCTACGGAAAAAAGACTTCGGGGGACTTCCGGGATACGTTGAAGCTTGTTTTCTGAGTGTTAACGAAATGACAGATCCGTAAATTCACATCGGAATCGGATTAGTTATTCGGACCTGGTTCTTAAAATCAAAAAACGGTGTGTATGGCTTGTAAATGAATTATGTCTGAAATCACGGCAGATTGACAGGGTTTGTAAAGTCTGCACTAAGGAAAAATAGTGTAAAAATAGTGTAATTTTAATGAAATCCTTCTACATCCCTGGTATAATACAGTAGCAAAACGGGGGCATTTTCATGATTAAGGTTCCATTGACAAATGAAATATTAAGATATATTACCGAAATAGACAGTAACCGGTATAAGGTGTCTTCTGTCACTTTGCCTAAAGCTGTTGCCAACAGATTACGCAGGAATTCCAAGAAAAAAAGTTCCTATGCATCGAACAGAATCGAAGGCAATCCGTTATCTGAAAAACAAGTCGATGAAATTATTGAAAGTGATGAACACAAACATTTTATGAAACCGGAACAGGAAGTAAGGAATTATTTTCTCGCACTTAATTTCCTGGAAGAAAATGCCGGGAAAAATACGAAGTTTTCTACAGACCTGATTCTGGACGTACAGAAACTGGTCGAAAAAGGCGCATCAAAGGAAAAGACAGGGCTGCGGAAAGCCATGCCACCCGGAGTTTTATTTGCTGTGTATGATTCCAAGACCGGCACACCGGATTATATTCCTCCGGAATACACGGATATCCCAAAACTTCTTGAGGAATTGGTTGAGTACGTAAATACAACAAATGATCACCCTCTCATAGTCGCAGCTGTAGTTCACTATCAACTGGTCACAATCCATCCTTTTGAAGATGGAAACGGAAGAACGGCAAGATTATTGTCGGGATACATTTTGGATTGTAACGGGTATGGATTTAACGGTATTGGCTCTTTAGAGGAGTACTTTGCTTATGATACAGATGAATATTATGAATCAATTCAAATGGGTTTGCCTGTTCTTTATTATTCAGGCAGGGATAATCCCCCTCATCCCGAAATCTGGGTAAACTATTTTCTTCGAATGGTACATCTTTACTCAAATAAAGTTGCAGACCTGCAAAACAGTTCAACCGAAGAGGAAATAGTCGGAAGTTTGTCATTCCTCAAGACAAAGGAGAAAGAACTGTTATCGTTCTTGATTAAAAAATACAAAGGAGAATTTACACCAATAGAGGTTAGCAAATCTTTTGATGTTACAAATAAGACAATAATAAACAGATTATCGGCACTTGTTAAAAACGGTTTCGTAGTGCCGATTCTTGTAAACGAAAGAATCCGATCATATGAACTGAGCGATTTTACGAGAGAACATGAAAAGGAAATCGTAAAGTTGATGAATTGATTCCGACGAAGGCAACGTCATGATTGTGTTTTGATAAGACGTGGGATGGTAATGGAGAGATTATTGAATGAAACAGTGGCAGAACTGAGACATTTTCATACAGTAAATACGTTTTATTTATACTCACAAAAAGCAGGTTGCGTTCTTACTGATTCAAAAAAACAGGCTGAATACTTATTGATTCAGCCTGCTTTCGTTTCTATGGCGTCCCCGATTGAATTCGAATCAACGACCTTCCGCTTAGGAGGGAAAAGGTTTACTGTCGAGTTCGGTTCAGCTGA
>JABUSI010000232.1 GCA_021442745.1 Erysipelotrichaceae bacterium
GTATATGATACCGGAAGCATCGTCATTAATAAGAACTATATTATTGATATTGTCCGGAAGATTGAAAGTGAAGTTGTAGAAGTGGAAATCATGGATGGTTCCCTGACAAAGATCAGCGGCGGTACGGCTGAGTTTAACATCAACGGTATCAAGGCCAGTGAATATCCTTTGATTGATTTCAACAAGCAGCCGATGGAGTTTACCATTGATGCGAAGTTACTGAAATCCATTGTAAACCAGACGGCATTTGCGACAAGTACACAGGAAACAAGAATGTCATTGACCGGTATCAATTTCAAGTGTGACGGTTCTACACTGGAATGTACGGCAACGGACAGTTTCCGTCTGGCAAAGAAAGTAGTGGAAATGGATTGTCCGTTATCGTTCAACATTACCATTCCGGCAAAGAGTATTGTAGAAGTTTCCCGGAATATTGATGATGAACAGACGGTTACGGTTTCCATGTCAGAAAAGAAAGCACAGTTCATTTACGGCGGAACCATTATGCAGACAAGATTGATTGACGGTGCGTATCCGGAAACAAACCGGTTGATTCCACAGGAATTTTCCTATGAACTGACGATCGGAATCAAAGATGTAATCAACGCGATTGACAGACAATCCTTTATCAAGAATGAAACGGATCAGTTCTCCATTGTGAAATTGTCTATGAGTGAAGAAGAAACGACCATTTCTTCCCGTTCCCAGGAAGTCGGATTCTCTGTGGAAACATTGAATGTGGAAACGTATTCCGGTGACAAGCTGGATATTTCCTTCTCCGGCAAATATATGATGGATGCCCTGAAAGGTTTGAACGGAGAAAAGGTTCATATGTGTTTCTGCGGTGTTATGAAACCGATTGTGCTGAAATCTTTGGAAGATGAAAGCTGCCTGCAGCTGGTATTGCCGGTAAGAACGTATAATTAGTAAGTAAAACAGGATTATAGTATGGAGTCTGACAAAACGTCAGGCTTCTTTTTTTCAGAGAATATTACAGTGAAAATCATAAAAAGTTTTCCACACAGGAATCTATACGGATTTTCTTTTTTGATTTTTTATCGTTTTTGATGACTCTTTTTACAGATACACTGTTTTTAAGGCGACTGATGGATTTTTATAGTAAATAATGTGTTTGTATTAAATAGAGGAAATATGCGAAAAATTGCCTGAAATCACTGTTTTGTGGTATAATGGAAAGGATGAAAAATGGGGGTATATGTATGGAAATCAAAATTACAACCGAATACATCACTTTGGGACAGTTTCTGAAGATTACCGATTGGATTTCTACCGGCGGGGAAGCTAAATTTGCGGTAAAAATGCTTCCGATTACAGTGAACGGAGAAGCAGAAAACCGCAGAGGACGTAAATTGTATCCTCATGACATCGTTACCGTAAAAGATCACAGATATGAGGTTAAATAATGCAGGTTGATCGTCTGGTTTTACGATTTTACCGGAATTATGAACGTTGTGACGTAACCTTATATCCCGGAATCAATTTATTGATCGGAGAAAACGGTCAGGGAAAGACGAATTTACTGGAATCCGTTTACTTTCTGAGTTGTGCCAAGTCACACCGGGGTGTGGAAGATCTTTCATTGATTCAGGATGGAAATGAATTTGCGAGTATTGACAGTTCCTTAATAAGTAACGGAAGTAAGAAGAGAATATCGGCATTGATTCATAAAAAAGGAAAGTCGTTGTGTCTGAACAATGAACCGGTGAAAAAGACCAGTGAATTTATCGGAAAACTGAATGCCGTACTGTTTTCACCGGCAGATATGAACCTGTTTGATTTCTCGCCGAAGTACCGGAGAAAGTTTATGGATATGGAACTGGGAAAGATGTCCGTTTCCTATATCAATCAGCTGAATGATTATATGAAACTGCTGAAGGAGCGGAATGCGATTCTGAAACTTCCTCATCCGGATCCGGTTTTACTGGATACCCTGACGGAACAGATGATTGACCCGCAGGTTCAGATTATGAAGAAACGACATCTGTTTGTGGAACATCTGAACAAAAATCTGACAAAAGTATTCCAGTCTTTGTCTATGACGGATCATGTGATTTCTTTACAATATATGACTTTTGTAAAGTATGATGCGGATGATTTGGTGATTCGAAGAAATATTGAAGAAAAGTTTGAACAGACAAAAGAACGGGATTGTATGACGCATATGACAAACAGCGGAATCCAGAGGGAAGATATTATGATTCTTATGGACGGACATCCGGTGAGTGAGTATGCATCGCAGGGACAGAAGCGAATGATTATTATTTCCCTGAAAATAGCGTTGGTACAGTTAATTAAAGAATACATCGGGGAATATCCGGTATTGTTGCTGGATGATGTATTTTCGGAACTGGATCATCGGAGAAGAGTGAATTTATTGCGTTTATTGCCGGGTCAGATCCAGACCATTATTACCACAACGGAGGCGGATGAGCTGGTGGAACGGCTGGCAGCACATATACATGTGTATGAGATTAAGGAAGGAGTAGTGGAACCATGGAATTATCAGAAGAAATCTTAGTAAAAGATGACCATTATGATGAGTCGGATATTCAGGTACTGGAAGGTCTGGAAGCAGTACGGAAACGTCCGGGTATGTATATCGGGACAACATCAAGTGCAGGGTTGCATCATCTGGTATGGGAAATCGTTGATAACGGTATTGATGAAGCACTGGCGGGATTTGCGACGTGTATTCAGGTAATCGTGGATGAAAACAACATTGTTACGGTTAAGGATGACGGGCGTGGAGTTCCTACGGGTGTTCATGAAAAGACAGGAAAGTCAACGGTTGAAACGATTTATACGGTATTGCATGCGGGCGGTAAGTTCGGCGGCGGTGCCTATAAGGTATCCGGCGGATTACATGGTGTCGGTGCTTCTGTCGTCAATGCGTTGAGTGAATTTCTGGAAGTGGAAATCGAACGTGACGGAAACAAGTATTTCCAGAGGTTTGAACACGGCGGTACACCGGTCGGGGATTTACAGATCATCGGTACGTCGGATAAACATGGTACTACGGTTCGTTTTAAGGCGGATCCTGAGATTTTTACGGAAACGACGGTATATAATCATGGAACGTTAAAACATCGTTTACAGGAACTGGCTTTTCTGAATAAGGGGATAAAAATTATCTTTGATGACCTTCGGGAAAATGAAACACCTCATGAAGAGTTTTTCTATGAAGGCGGTATTCAGGAATATGTCCGGTATTTAACGGAAGAGAAGGAAGTCATTCTGGAAAATCCGTTGTATATGGAAGGAAAGAGAACGGTGGAAGTCAATCATACGGATATGGATATTATGGTTGAGATTTCCATTCAGTATACGAGAGATTTTGATACGAAGAAGCCTTTGTCTTTCTGTAACAACATCAATACGGCAGAAGGCGGAAGTCATATCGATGGTTTCAACAATGCGCTGAACAATGCGTTGAATGAGTATTTCCGGAATCAGTATCTGAAAAACGCAAAGAGTAAGGAAACGGAAGAGTCCTTGACAGGGGATGATATCCGGGAAGGTATGGTAGCGATTGTTTCCGTAAAGCATCCGGATCCTCAGTACGAAGGACAGACAAAGTCCAAACTGGGAAGCAGTGAAGTGCGGAACGTTGTATACCGTGTTATGAAAGAGAACTTAGACCGGTTCTTAATGGAAAATCCGAACAGTGCCAGGGAAATCATTGAAAAAGCAATGCTGGCAAGAAACGGACGGATTGCGGCAAAAAAAGCGAAGGAACTGGTTAAGAGAAAAGGGTTGCTGGATGAAGGATTCTCTACCTTGCTGGGAAAACTGGCAGATTGTACGAGCCGGAATCCGGAAGAATGTGAAATTTACATTGTCGAGGGTGATTCGGCAGGTGGAAGTGCGAAAGAAGGAAGAGACCGGAAGACACAGGCTATTTTACCGTTGCGTGGTAAGATCCTGAACGTTCAGAAAGCGAACATCAATCGTATTTACGACAATAACGAAATCAAGACGATGGTTACGGCATTCGGCTGCGGTGTCGGGGATAACATCGATCTGGATAAGCTGCGGTATCATAAAGTTGTCATCATGACCGATGCGGATGTCGATGGTGCGCATATCCGGATTCTGTTACTGACGTTCTTCTTTAAGTTCTTGCGGCCGATGGTGGAAGAAGGATATGTGTATTTCGCTCAGCCGCCACTGTATAAGATTGAAAAGAACAAGAACGTGAAATATGCTTACTCGGATGATGAAATGGAACGGGTACGGAAAGAAATGGGTACCGGTTGCAGTTTACAGAGATACAAAGGGTTAGGGGAAATGAATAAGGACCAGTTGTGGGAAACGACAATGAATCCGGAGAACCGTACTCTTGTGAAAGTAAATGTGGATGATGCCGAACAGGCGTGTGAAATCTTTGAAATGCTGATGGGGGATGAAGTGGATCCTCGAAAGAATTTCATTATGGAAAATGCACAGTTCGTTAAGAATCTGGATATCTAGGAGGTGAAGGAAGATGAGTGAAGAAAATCGTGAATATGACCGGATTAAAAAAGTAAATATCACGGATGAAGTCAAATCTTCTTTCCTGGATTATGCCATGTCGGTTATTGTGGCCAGAGCGTTACCGGATGCCAAAGATGGTTTAAAGCCGGTGCAGAGACGTATTATGTACGGTATGAATGATATGGGTGTGTATGCCGATCATCCGTATAAGAAGTCTGCCCGTATTACCGGTGAAGTTATGGGTAAGTATCACCCGCACGGTGACTCTTCCATTTATGAAGCTTTGGTTCGTATGGCTCAGGATTTCTCTTACCGGTATTTACTGGTAGACGGTCAGGGAAACTTTGGTTCGATTGACGGGGATGGTCCGGCTGCTCAGCGTTATACGGAAGCACGGATGTCCAAGATTTCCATGGAACTGTTACGGGATATCAAAAAGGACACGATTGATTTTCAGGATAACTATGACGGGGAAGAACAGGAACCGGTGGTATTGCCGGCACATTTCCCGAACTTACTGGTAAACGGTTCCACGGGTATTGCGGTTGGTATGGCTACCAACTTCCCTCCGCATAACTTAGGGGAAACGATTGATGCGATTATCGCAACCATTGAGAATCCGGAAATCTCGGTAGTAGAGTTAATGGAAAACTATATTCAAGGTCCTGACTTTCCTACCGGTGCCCAGGTATTGGGAAGATCCGGTATCCGGAATGCGTTTGAAACGGGAAGAGGCAGTATTATTATCCGTTCCAAAGCGGAAATTGAGAAAATTGATAACGGAAGACAACGGATTGTGATTACGGAAATTCCGTATATGACCAATAAGGCTACATTGGTCGCAAAAATGGCGGAATTGGTAAAGGATAAGATTATTGAAGGTGTAACCGACTTGCGGGATGAATCATCGCGTGAAGGATTACGGATTGTGGTGGATTTACGGAAGGATGCACAGGGAGAAGTCATTCTGAACCAGTTCTATCATCTGAGTCCGTTACAGACAACGTATGGTATCAATATGCTGGCATTGGTGGATAATGCACCGAAGGTATTGAGTTTAAAAGAATGTATCAACGTATATGTGGATCATCAGATTGACGTTACGCAGCGTCGTGT
>JABUSI010000135.1 GCA_021442745.1 Erysipelotrichaceae bacterium
CGTTCGCTTTTGATCATTTTATGCGGAGGAATCATTCTTCCCTGTTTCTTGTATTCCGCACATTTCTTATCAAACGCCTCGTGACATTCCTCATACGGTAACCCGCTCTGACACCAACACAGTTGTTTTCCCATGCTACACCTACTTCCTAACGTCAATTAGTATATCAAAAAAGCCACCGTTTCCGATGACTTTTTTCAGATTATTTTAATTTGCAGGCAAGACCGGCTGCTTCCATGTTCTTCATGGTTTCTTCATAGCCGACATAACTTGTGGTTTCGTCACCTTCCACCAGCATCGCTTCCCGTAATACAGCCATATCCGCTTTTTCGTAATCCAGTTCAATTGTTTCCGTCAGGATCGTACCATCCAGCGAATACGTATAGGTAACACCTTCCTTATCGTACAATTCCATCATCATCTGCAAAGCCGCTTCCACGTCAAATTCTTCATCAAACAGTTCCGCTACGTCCGATGTCATGCACATCACCTGAGTATACACTTTGGTGTCATCATGCGTCAGTGTCTGCACAACATGCACACCTTCGTAATCGCCTTCGCAAACCGTTGTCTTAAACTCATCTTTTTTACCGCATCCTGCCATCATCAGCAAGACCGTTAACACAACAAGTAATTTCTTCATAAAATGATCTCCTTTTCCGACAGTATATCATAAAACACCGCCTCCCACAAATTACCCGCTTCCTGTAAGAAAGTTACAGGTTCTTCCTGTTTTTTCTTTTTCCCGTTTCCCCGATAGTATAATGAAAGAAATCAAGGAGGACTGTATATGCCATTTTCAAAAAATTTTCTATGGGGCGGTGCCTGTGCTGCCAACCAATGCGAAGGCGGATGGGATGAAGGCGGAAAAGGATTAAGCATCACCGATACCATGAGTATGGAAGAATATCTGGACGGGGAACCTTCTCTGGAAGTACGGGAAGGAAAATTCTATCCCTGCCACAAAGGTGTGGATTTCTATCATTTGTATAAGGAAGACATTGCGCTGTTAGCTGAAATGGGATTCAAATGTTTCCGTCTGTCCATTGCCTGGCCGCGGATTTATCCAAACGGCGATGACGAGTTCCCGAACGAAGAAGGCCTGAAACATTATGATGAAGTGTTTGCGGAATTAAAGAAATACAACATCGAACCGGTTGTTACCTTGACGCACAACGATTTGCCGCTGAATCTGATTAAGAAATACGGCGGATGGCGCAACCGGAAACTCATTGATTTCTTTGAACGTTATGCAAAAACGTGTCTGGAACGTTACAGCGGTACGGTAAAATACTGGATTACCTTCAACCAGCTGAACTTTAACTTACAGAAAGGATTCCTACTGCAGACCTGCGGCATCAAAGCGAAGCCGAAAGAAAACATCCGGCAGTTGCAGTATCAGGCTATGCATTATCAGATGGTAGCTTCTGCCAGAGCCGTAAAAATCGGCTTATCCGTAAACCCAGACAATTACATCAACGGTATGGTCGACGGCAATCCTTCCTATCCGAGAACATGCGACCCGAAAGAAATGATCAATGCCATGTGCGATGCCCGGAACATTCTGTATGCGTTTACCGAACTGATGTGCAAGGGAAAATACCCGTACTATTTCTTCCGTGAACTGGAAGATCAGGGAATTTCCATTGACGTATCCAGGCAGGATTTAACAGATCTGGAAGAAGGAAAAGGCAACTACTTACCGTATACGTATTACGGTTCCCGGATTTCTTCCGAATTAGGACGGGAATTCAGTTATTTTGATCCGGTGTACCGTAAGGAACATGCCAATCCGTACCTGTTCCATGCCGACAGTCCGGCCGGCGGATACGATGCCATCGGTGTCCGCTATATTATGAATGACTTATATTTACGGTACGGATTGCCGCAGTTTATCGTGGAAAACGGCATGTCTGCCAGAGAAACCATGACCGGTGACGAACCGATTCACGATACCTACCGTATCGAATACATGAGAGACCACTTCACCTACATGAAACAAGGTGTCGAAGACGGTGTGGAACTATTGGGTTACTGTTGCTGGGCACCGATTGACCTTGTTTCCCAGTCCTTAGGAGAAATGGAAAAACGCTACGGCATGGTTTATGTCGATCTGGACAACAACGGCAACGGCACCAACCGCAGAGTCCCGAAAGATTCCTTCTACTGGTACAAGAAAGTCATTGCCTCCAACGGAGAAGATCTCCAATAACATACGAAAGCCGGGGAATCCCCGGCTTTTTCTTTATTCAAAATGTCCTTTTACCTGAAACGAATCTTCCGTAAACTGCATCAGTTCAATCCGGTTATCATCCGGATCGGCCATCCAGATCTGATACGTATGACTCGGCCCGAAACTGATCCTGGACAGAAATTTCACACCCCGTTGTTCCAGTTCTTCAACCGCTTCGTGAATATCCTTCACCGTTAACGCAAAGTGAGAATATCCCAGACTCTCATTCCATTTGTTGTGTTCCTTCTGCCCCTCTGCCTTCGGGAACAATTCCACAAACTGTCCTTCACACAATTCAATGTAAACGTTAAAGATTTTATCCGGTGTCTGTAACGCAATCTTCTGCTGGTTCGGACGATCCGGACGGTCCTTATAAATCGAATAATGAGTCAGAACCTTTACGGTTCCGCCCAGTTTGTTCGTATAAAAATCCATCATTTCTTCCATATTGTCGGTAAAAAACGATACGTGCATCATCTTTTCGTAATTCATAACAGTTCCTCCGTGTTTCTAAACTGATTATACTTCAATATCTGCTTCAATATAACTTCAAGCTTAACGTATGTATTCCGATGAAATCTCATGGGAAGCATCTTGTGTCAAGCGAGTTATATACAGTCCCATATAAAACGGTAACGTAATCTTCTTTTCCACAACGCCGGTATTCTGTGATGTAAGCTTATAACCCTTAGGGATACTGTCATTTTTCAATATCTCATTCAAAGACCGGCTCGTGCCTCTTTTCGCTTTTACCTCTACAGGAACAATCCTTGCGTCCTGTTCAAGCAAAAACTCAAGTTCAAGCGTCGAATCTTCTTTTTTGAAATAATACAACGGAAGACCGGCTTTATAAAACAAATCGGCTATGGCACTCTCGTATATACCTCCTTTTGCCGGTCCTTCCAGGGTATCATGCAAAATGGCCTGTTTCATTTGGAAACCGAACATAGCAGTAAATAAACCGATATCGCTCAGATATATCCGGAACTGGTCCTCTTTCTTATACGCAATCAGCGGAAACCATGGTGCAGACACGTTATGGGAAGACACAACCAATCCGGCAGCCGTCAGCCATTCCAGACTGCTTTCATATTTCCGGGATGTACCTTTTTTTTCAAGCAGGGAAAACTGAAATTTATGGTTTTCCTTGCTAAGCTGTGCCGGAATCGACTGATAGCAGTTCCGAGCCTTTATTCTTTCCGAATTCTCCGCATATTTTGCGATATCGTCCTGATAGTCCCTTAAAATTCTGTCCTGTACCCCCTGTACCAGATAGTAATCCCGCGATTCCATGTATGTATTGACAACATCCGGCATGCCTCCTACTACCATATATTCCTTAAAGTGTTTCAGCATGCCGTTATGTATTGCATCCGGAATCATCCTGTTCCCTGAGATATATCCGTCCAGCTCATCAATTATTTCAGGCTGAATACCTTCTGCCCATAAAAACTCTTCGAAATCCAGAGGATACATATCCACCTGCGTTTCATATCCGACCGGTATGGAAACAATGTTTTTATAATCGATTCCAAGCAACGATCCTGACGCAACAACATCAATCCGATTATCTTCTGCCCAGAATTTCAATGAAGTCCTGGCATTGGGACATTCCTGTATTTCATCCAGAAACAACAGTGTCTTTCCCGGAATAAACTCCACATTCCCCATAATCAGTTTTATTCCTTGTATCATGGTATCCACATCAAGATTACCATTAAAAACACTCTTCATCTCCGGCTTACTGATAAAATTAACCTCAATGAACCGTTCATACCGGGCTTTACCGAATTCTCTGATAATGAAGGTTTTCCCGCATTGTCTTACGCCCTTCACCAGCAAGCAGTTTTTATTCTTTGTTTCCTTCCACCGTTCCAGTGTACTCATGAATTTTCTCTTCAGCATACTTACCTCCCGATTATAGAGAAATACTACTACATCCTCATAAAATATGCAACAGATACATATTTTATCCTCATGAAATATGCATATACTGCATATTTTCGGACAAACCAACAAAAAAGGACATTTCTGTCCTGTTGATTTTCCCTGAAATTTTTCATGAATCACATCGTAATGTCAACGGTTCCGGCGTCTGTCCCTTTCCCTGTGTTCTTTATAATACCGCGCCTTATCTTCGTACATTCTTTCATCCATGATATTCATGAAAACACTGATGTTATGTTGTTTGAAGTCAAACACCGCAAAACCCATGGATACCGACAGTTTGTACGGTTTCTCATTGCGGCTATTGTGGTCTTCAATCGCGTCTTTAATCTGTGAAATGATATTTTCCACCAGAGTGGTATCCGTCGTATTCAGAAGAAGAACAAATTCGTCTCCGGCATACCGGATGGCACTGCCCATTTCTCCTACGATATCCGAGAAAATCTTAGCGGCGGTAATCAGGGCATCATCCCCTACCGCATGTCCCTGCTTATCGTTGATGGACTTAAAATCATTGAGGTCAATCATAATACCGGAAACAAGGAACTCTTTGCGCCTCTGAATTTTCTTTTGCAGATGATCCAGATACGTCCGGTTGTAGATTCCCGTCAGGCGGTCAATAAATATAATTTCGTTTTTGGTCGCCGTCATGATTCCGGCAATCGCGATGGCCAGACTGATCCATATGGTTGAAATTCCGTAGATTCTGAACTGACACGCAATTCCCACAGCAATCGGGACGATAAATACGGCAATCGGGAAGAATTTCAGCATCCCACCGCTTTTTCTGGCACGCAGATAAATCATGACACTGTCAACCAGACATACCGCTGCCATCAGCGTATATATGTTGTACAGTGTTTCTCTTCTGTACACATTATCGGTAATGCTGAAGATAACCGGCACACATACGTTGACCAGAATCAACAGACAGCCGATGACGGTAACCACTTTCAGAATCAGAATGTGTATGCGATGCAGTCTGATTTTCAGATGGAATGCCACGTATTGAATCCATAACACACCCGCAACAACATTCGCAAAATACATATAGGAATTGCTCATATACAGAAGAACGGTATAAAGCATCCCCGGACGACCGTCAAAAATATGCGAAAACCAGTCCGCCACAGCTCCCAGCAAGACGATAACCAACAGTCTGTAGAGTTTCTTCAGATCTTCATCATCGCTGGTTCGGGTCAGGTTACTGAAAAACAAGGTACCCAATAACAGTATTGCAGCACCGTCACCTACCCATACGGCTGTACTTAAATCAAATGACATAGATTCTCCTTTACGGTTGCGGTCGTTTCTGAAACCGTTTTCCTGTCTTCGCTTGTTTCATATTATCATATTTGTTCACACGCTTTCAATGAATGAGTGATTTTTCTCACAATTTGGTCACT
>JABUSI010000022.1 GCA_021442745.1 Erysipelotrichaceae bacterium
TAAACGTACAGATGATGGTATTCGGTAACATGGGTAATGACTGTGGTACCGGTGTTGCGTTCACAAGAAACCCTGCAACCGGTGAAAAGGCATTGTTCGGTGAATTCTTAATGAATGCACAAGGTGAAGACGTTGTAGCCGGTGTAAGAACTCCTCAGGAAATCAATCAGCTGAAGGAAGTTATGCCGGAAGCATATGCACAATTCGTTGACGTATGCGGTAAGCTGGAAGCTCACTACAAGGATATGCAGGATATGGAATTTACCATTCAGGAAGGTAAGTTGTTCATGCTGCAGACCCGTAACGGTAAGAGAACGGCTGCTGCCGGTCTGAAGATTGCCTGCGACTTGTATGATGAAGGTATGCTGACAAAGGAAGAAGCTATTCTGAAGGTAGAACCTCAGCAATTGGATACTTTGTTACACCCGCAGTTCGACCCTGCTGCATTGAAGAATGCGGAAGTTGTCGCAAAGGGATTGGCTGCTTCTCCGGGCGCTGCCTGCGGTCAGGTAGTATTTACTGCTGCTGATGCTATCGCTTGGAAGAAAGACGGCAAGAAGACCGTATTGGTTCGTCTGGAAACCTCTCCGGAAGATATCGAAGGTATGCATGCTGCAGAAGGTATCTTAACCGTTCGCGGCGGTATGACTTCTCACGCTGCCGTAGTTGCCCGTGGTATGGGTGCTTGCTGCGTATCCGGTTGCGGTGAAATCACAATGGGTGACCATGAATTCACAATCGGTGGCAGAACCTATCATGAAGGTGACTGGATTTCTATCGATGGTTCTACCGGTAATGTCTACGGTGAAAAGATTCCTACCGTTCCTGCTACCATCTCCGGTGATTTCGGAAGATTCATGGGATGGGCTGATGAAATCAGACAATTACAGGTAAGAACAAATGCCGATACACCGGTTGATGCTAAACAGGCATATGAATTCGGTGCTCAGGGTATCGGTTTGGTTCGTACCGAACATATGTTCTTTGAATCCACCAAGTTAAAAGCAATCCGTGAAATGATCGTTTCTTCTACGAAGGAACAGAGAAAGGCTGCTTTGGCTAAGGTATTGGTATTGCAGCAACAAGACTTTGAAGGCTTGTATGAAGCAATGCAAGGTTATCCGGTAACGGTTCGTTACCTGGACCCGCCTCTGCATGAATTCGTACCGACGGAACCTGCAGATATCGCTGCATTGGCTGCAGAAATGGGTATGACAACGGAAGCATTGACAGAAGTAGTCAAGGGCTTGCATGAAGTGAACCCGATGATGGGTCACCGCGGATGCCGTCTGGCAGTTACCTATCCGGAAATTGCCGAAATGCAGACACGCGCTGTCATCCAGGCTGCTATCAACGTACAGAAGAGACATCCGGAATGGAACGTTGTTCCTGAAATCATGATCCCGTTGGTTGGTGAAGTAAAAGAATTGAAGTACGTTAAGAACGTTGTTGTTGAAGTTGCTGATGCTATCATTGCAGAAGCAGGCGTTAAGATGGAATATCACGTTGGTACGATGATTGAAATCCCGCGTGCTGCATTGTTGGCTGACGAATTGGCAACCGAAGCTGAATTCTTCTCATTCGGTACCAACGATTTGACTCAGATGACATTCGGTTTCTCCCGTGACGATGCTGCTAAGTTCTTAGGTTCTTACTATGATGCTAAGATTTATGAACAGGATCCGTTTGCGAAGTTAGACCAGCACGGTGTCGGTCAATTGGTTAAGATGGCTGCTGAAAAGGGCAGAAGCACAAGACCGAACATCAAGTTGGGTATCTGTGGTGAACATGGTGGTGAACCATCATCCGTTGAATTCTGCCATAAGGTAGGATTGACATACGTATCCTGCTCACCGTTCCGTGTACCACTGGCAAGACTGGCTGCTGCACAGGCTGCGGTTAAGAATCCTCGTTAATACACGAAAGACTCGTAGAAATACGGGTCTTTTTTGTAAAAGAAAAGTATGCCTTTGTCCTTTTTACAGGGCATATTACGAGGCATACTTTTACGTGGGTAAAAGGTTTGGTATGAAAGTTTAGTAAGCATGTTTGACAGCTATGGATGTTTCGAAAGCCACATTTCCTTCATAAAGATGGTCAGAAAGCAGTTTTCTGATTTCTTCCGGAAGTTCTGAAACATGCAATGGTCTTTTAGGTATGGCAATACAATGGTATACTTCGTCATGGTCGTAATCGGTAATGTCAAAACAGAAGATTCCTTTAGACGCCAGTTTAATAGCGTCTGTAGTAAGGTCGTTGTCGGAAGCGGGAATTAATAATTTGGCATCGGTGATTCTGGGAGCGGTGTCAGAAAAATACTCAAGAAGCGTATTTGTTTCTTCACGGCTTCTGCATACGTATTCAGGTACATTACCACACCCGGCTGATGTACATTCAAAAATATTGCCGTTTGTATCAATACCAAACCACATTATATCTTCGCATTGAAGATCTATATCGCTTATTCTCATGATGGGTACCTCCTATTTTATGAGATCTGAAAACATTTTTTTGCAGTTTATACAGTAAGGCCTTCCTTTACCTGTTCGAGGCCTGATTGCATGAGTTAATTTAATATCGGATATGTTGCTACCACTTAGCAGAAGTTCATTAACTGCATGAAATTCCGCACATACACCGATGCTATTCTTGGTAGATTGGCCTTTTGTTCCAATACCACCGATTCTATCAGCACGCTTTTGTAATTCAGGATGTATTGTGTCAGGAATTTTACCTGCGAATGTAGTGACTATTTTGCCAGTTTTGATATCATAGGCACCGATGGCCATAGACCGACCTTTGCCACCCGGGGTATTTATAATCATTGAATGAATTGCTCTGTATGCAGTTGCTCTCAGTATTTTATCATTAGCAACACTACTTGGGAAGAGACCACTTCGACCTTTACTCATTTGTTTTCCTCCGCTTGTAGTATTCACTGGTTTTGCTAGGGAAAACGATAACAGTTACACCGTTGTTTCGAAGTTCGTCGAAACACGGGTAATTAGCGGAGCCATATATAATGAGCGTGTGTGGAGTCAGTAATTCATACATTCTTCGAAGCCCATCGGCAAACAAGGCGTAATTAAGTTTGTACTTAAGTGAGCTCGCAACGGTACCTATAGCAAGCATGCTGTTACATGGGTTTCCGTCAAAACAGTATTCCCATGTATCCGGAGTATCCCATCTGACATTACTGATTACTTCGATGCCTTGGGATGCAATCCAGAAACCAAAAGCATTCATTCGGTAATAATTCCATCGTTTTAAGGGGTCGGGGAAGTCAGCGTATGTGGAAGGATCGGGGGCAATAATTCCATCGAAATGACAAGCAATCTCAAAAACCTTATTGGGATAAAGCCAAAAACTGGTCTTCTTGCCATCGAACTTTGAATCGTCGATATAGAAATGGATGAACGCATTGATATGATAATTTGGTTTATTATCAAGGATCATTTTCTTGTGGATTGTTTTCGCTTCGTCATACCCAATAAGTTTTTCCGGGATTTTTGTGGCGGTGGTAGGACACAATGGAATATCATGGTTAGAAAAAGTTGCTTTTTTAACCATGAATGCATTCCAAATGTCTGTAAGACCTGCGTGGTTAACAGGTGCTGTTTTGTAAACTGTATTTTTCTTCATTGTGCTAACCTCCTTGTGAAGAAACAAATCTTTTGTTTGTTACAAGGAGAGAATAGAAAAATACGAAGAAATAGTAGTTATTGCAAAGTTTTGAAAAAGTTTTGATGATTTTTGAAAGGAGGTTTGGTTATGAATCTGGCAACATATGTAAAATGCTTAAAACGACATGCGCTGAACAAAAAAATATCAGACGAAGAGTTTTTGAATGCAGTATTAAAGCCATATATTGAAGCTGGTGAAATCGATAATAAAAATAATGAAGAACTTCATCTGGATAAATCGAGAACCAGTTTAATATTAAACAGACATGAGGATGTTCCGGGAGCGCTAAGGAGATCACTTAACAATGAAAACATGTATCCATGGGCTGAAGAGAATTACAAAGATTTTATCAATGACTATATGAATCCGGCCGAAATGCAAGCTGTTATTGATGAGATAACAGAAATGATTGAAGAAGACGAAAGTATTCCGGATAAACATTCATTTATAGAATTGAAAGATGAAGCAAATTTGCTTTTGTCTCATGTTTTAATAGAGTGCATCAAATTAAAAAATGATGGGTTCAATCCTGAAGGAGATATTATAAGAAACGGATCATATTGCGTAAAAGCAGTATATAAGGATATTTTGAGCTACGGATTCAGAAAACGATCTAAAAGAAAAAATATAGTAGTAATACCTGTTGATACAGGATTTCGCACACATGTGACAAGAAAATACGAGAACAGTAAGATGAGTGAGGTTTCAGCAAATTCAATTCATGGCCAGTTTCTGACAAGATGGGAACAAAGCGGAGAAGATATTGATAGCCTTTCGCAGAGAATACGGAATGGTTTACAAGTTGAAGCTGATCAAAAAGGTGAATATCCTTTGGGAACTATTGCTGTCATTGAAAGAAACACAACCATTTTTTATTTACTAGCTATTTCAAGTTTTGATGAAAATAATAATGCACACGCTTCGAAAGAAACAATAATTTTTTGCGTTGATGAATTGTCGAAATTCTATGACAAATATGGTGATGGGTATAATTTGTATATCCCGCTTATGGGAACCGGTAAGTCTCGCGCTAATATTTCTTTGCAAGAGTCGTATGATATTCTTATTGATTGCTATAAAAGGAATAAGGCCAGAATACAAGGAAATATACATATAGTTATTCAGAAAGATTTTGAAAAATGTATTAATACAAACGAAGGAGGAGATTGAAAATGTATTATCGAACAAGAACATATTTGGCTGGGGATTGGGATGGAGACAGTAATCTTATTATGACAATTAAGAAGTGGAAAGATAATGGGAATCTTGCCTTGGATTTTACTGATGCTCATGATTTGACGCAGGCAAGAGATGGAAGTTTGAATTGTTCTATCAAGGGATCACTTTCAACAAGATTAAATGCATCAAAAACGTTTGTGCTTATTGTTGGTGAAAAAACAGATTCTGTGACAAGTGGAAGTTGTCAGCATTGCAGAGAGTATTCTTCTTATTACCAACGGTGTTCGCGTGGGAAAACGGTTGATTTTCGAAGCTATGTTAAATATGAGTGTGAGAAAGCCGCAAGAGATTATAATAATCATGAAATGAAGGTTGTTGTCATATATAATTACATGAGTGTTCATAGGGATAAATGTCCTGAGACGGTGAGATATATTGGAACTCATATTCCGGGAATTACGAGGGATTTTAATGGGAATCAAAAATTCGATTATCAAGCAATTAAGAACGCTATTATGAATTAGAAACAAATTTGTTTTGTCCCTGATTGATATGCATCTGCAGAGAATACTACAGATGCATTTTTTGTGCACTTGCAGACGGTCTTCCGGTACTAAACCATGACACTCTGTCATAGTTTTATTCAAAATATGACCCCGGGGGACTATTGACATTCCTGTTTTACCG
>JABUSI010000250.1 GCA_021442745.1 Erysipelotrichaceae bacterium
AATTTCCCTGCGGATACAACGGAACGGTATTTCGGATTACCGATCAGCCTGTATTATGACGGAACGTTACGGTTCCACAACGGCATCAGTATGATGAAAGCCGGTATCCTGTTTGCGGATAAGGTAACAACGGTTTCCGATACGTACTCCAAGGAAATCCTGACACATGATTTCGGGGAAAACATGGAGGCAGTACTGGAAAGCCGGAGCTGGGATCTGTCCGGTATCGTCAATGGTATTGACGTGGAATTGTGGAATCCGAAGACGGATACGTTACTGACAAAGAATTACGATGCCAGAACGGTAAAGAAGTCCAAAGTACTGAACAAGCGTGCCTTGCAGGAATCCTTAGGATTGCGTGTGGATGATAACGTGATGCTGTTCGGTATGGTTTCCCGTCTGACGTGGCAGAAGGGTGTCTACCTGATGATTGAACGGATGTTTGACATTATGGGACAGGACATTCAGCTGGTGATTCTGGGAACAGGAGAAACCAACGTAGAAAACGAATTGCGGCAGCTGGAATACCGTTTCCCGCGCAGAGCCGTTTACTATTGCGGTTATAACGAAGAACTGGCTCACCAGATTTATGCCGGTGCGGATATGTTTATGATGCCGTCGTTGTTTGAACCATGCGGTATTTCCCAGTTAATCTCCATGAGATACGGAACGTTGCCGCTGGTAAGAGAAACCGGCGGACTGAAGGATACGGTTGTTCCATACAATCAGTATACGAAAGAAGGAACCGGATTCAGTTTTGCCCACTTCTCCAGTGAAGATATGCTGAATATGATGAAGTATGCGATTTATGTATACTACATGCAACGGGAAGACTGGGACAGACTGGTACAGAATGCGATGCATCAGGATGTTTCCTGGGAAGCAAGCTGCCGGAAGTACATTGATCTGTACGAACAGATGTAAAAGAAGAAATGAGGTATCCGGGTAAACCGGTACCTCTTTTTTTGTGCTGTAATATTCTTTCAACATGCGTTCTCGGGTATTCTGCGATATGTCGGACCTTTTGTTTTCATGTATAATAAAAGTTGAAAATGAATAGCGGTAAGGAGACTGTCTATGAGAAAAAGAAAAATTATTTTTGACGTTGATACCGGTTCGGATGATGCCCTGGCGATTGTCAGTGCCTTGTTGTGTCCGGAAGCTTTTGAAGTGCTGGGAATCTGTACGGTAGCCGGAAACCGTCCTTTGCCGAATACTACGGACAATACGTTACGGGTATTGGAATTGCTGGGAAGAGGGGATGTACCGGTTATCATGGGTGCGGAAAAACCGTTGGTTGCGAAAAACGATTTTACCCGTGTCATCCGCCAGGTACTGGAAACGAAGAATGAAAAAGGGGAAACCATTGCCTATCATGCGGAAAGTTTACCGATTCCTCCGACAACCCATACGGCTTTAGAGAATGAACATGCAGCGACCTGGTTAATCAAAACCCTGATGGCGGCGGAAGAAAAAATCACGCTGGTACTGACCGGCCCGCTGACAAACTTTGCGTTAGCATACCGGATTGCCCCGGAAATCTTAGACCATGTGGAAGAAATCGTCATTATGGCCGGCGGGGATAATCAGACAAACTCTACGGGAGCGGCAGAATTCAACGTATTCTTTGACCCGGAAGCAGCCTGGATTACCTTTGATGCCGGATTGAAAGTTCCTTTGACCATGATGACGCTGGATGCAACCCATCAGGCTTATCTGACGCCGGCAGACGCCGACAGACTGCGTAAGATGAACAACCCGCTGGGACAGTTCTGTTACGATGAAATCACCGAACGTCTGAAGGCATACAATTACTTACAGCCGTTGGGAACACCGGATATCGCACCGATTCACGATGCGTTATGCGTGATGTATTTACTGGACCCGACGGTAATCACAAAGAAGGAATTCTTACACGTTGATGTAGTATGCGGCGGTATTGCGAACGGTTTAACATTGGTTGATACCCGGATCTGGACGCCGGATCCGAAGAACGTGAACGTATGTTTTGCAACGGATACCGCTAAATTCAGAGAAATGATCTGTTCAATTTTCGAACGGTCCGTACACTAGGAGGAAACGATAATGCGTATTTGTCATACTAGAGACTTGATGAACCCGGTATTTCCGTATTTCATGGAAGGGTATAACGAAGAACGGTTTACTTTGAACCAGACGGAAGCACAGAAAAAAGCAGGCGGAAGCGGTATGAGAACCGCACAAGGTATCCGTGATGATTTATTGCTGGATACGTTATTGATGGAATCCGGGAAACTGGTTGTGTTCTTTACACTGGATATTGTCATTGCGGAAAAGGAATTTACCGACTATTGCGCAAAACGGGTCAGTGAAGCCTGTGATTTACCGATGGAAAACATCTGTGTCAGTGCTTCTCATACCCACAACAGTCCGTTGACTTCCCATGGTATGGATTATAACCTGAAGCCGGATCTGGGATATTGGGAATACGTTGCCGATAAGATGGTTGCCGCTGTAAAGTTTGCGAAGAAGCATCTGCAACCGGTCAAGGTATTTACGGATGAGTTCCACATCAACGGTTACTACAACAACCGGAACCGTCCGACGGAAGAATACTTCGACCGTTGTACGGAACTGACGTTTAAAACCGAAGACGGTATTACCTTGCTGCGGTTATTGAACATTGCCTGCCATCCGACGTTGTTAGGTGTGCAGAATAAGGCATATACAGCGGATTTCTTCGGTGTCATGCGCCGGTATATCCAGGGAATTGACGGTACACCGGTTATGATTTTCAATGGGGAAGCAGGAGATGTCAGCCCTCGTCTGATGAAGAAAGGTGTTGACTGGAACGAATGCGTCCGGTATGGAGAAGCTTTGGGTGCGCAACTGTTGTATCCGAACCATCCGAAGGAAGTCGTTACGGAAGATGTGGATATCCGTACCATTGTGCATGATATCGATTACGTACCGGCAGAAAATACGTTCCTAACGGAAAAACTGAAAGAACTGGAAGAACGCGCAAAACACGTGGAACCGGGTACCAGAGAATACAAGATGGTCAATCAGGTTATGTTGTATGACGTGAAGGAAAAACTGACGCATGACCGCTTAACCTATACCGCCAACTGTATGATTTATGATTTCGGCGGATTCCGGATTGTAACCGTACCGTGTGAAATCGATTCCGTACTGGGTAAGCAAATCCGTGTAAAAGACGATAAGCCGACCTTACTGAATGCGTACGCAAACGGATTCTTATACTATGCGGTAAACAAAGAAGAGTTCGGTGACGTCTTTGAATCCTTCGTTACGTATTTCCCATACGGCGATGCGGATGAAATGGTGGAAGACATTCTGAAACAATACAAATAACTGAAAAGGCAGTGAAACTACTCACTGCCTTTTACATATCGGTCATACGGCACAATTCGCCCTGTTTACGGCACTTTTCGCACAAAAAAGGGACCTATTTTCCCGTATACTTATAGTATAACGACAAGTTGTGTAAAATGATGAATGGAATTGACGGATAATCAACCCCACTCTCAAGGAGACTTTCTAATGCTGCGGAAACTACTTTCTGTTGTGCTGGGAACCCTTCTGGTACTAACGGCAGTACCGGCACCGGTTCTTGCGTACAATGATAATGTGAAACTGGAAAATGTGAATTTTTATCTGAATCTGTCCGGTGCCCTGATGGATGAAGAGGGCTTTTTGCAGAGGATGGAACCGGCACGGTTTACCGCCAGTGTGTGCGGCAGTGACAGTGAATTGCATAACGATCTGAAGATTGTGGTGCCGTTCTTTTATGAGCATTCTTTCGAAGAAGCGTTTACGGTATTTGTGAACGATAAGTCTGCCGATTCGATGATTCGCAATCTGACAAAGGAACCTGTCATAAATAAGACGAAAAACACGAAAGAAAGATACCGGTTATCAAACAGTGAGGATACGGCTGTTTTTCCTTCCGATGAAGAAATCTTTTCTTATCTCCGTAACGGTTGGGAAACCGGTGTCACCAATGGTAATGTTCTGACGGTAAACGGTGCGGAAGTGAATCCGGAGCATCTGACAACGGATAATTTCCGTATTGTCTGGACGTCTCTTGTTGACAAAGAAACCGAGTGGCGGATTGAAGGAACATTGGTACCGAAGGGCGGCGTTCTGACCGTCCGGGCTATGTTTGATAACGAAGAAATCGCAGATCTGGCGGAAAAAGCAGGCTATGCGGTTACGGTTTCCGGGAACTTTCTGTCCGATGACCGTTCGGTTACGCAAACATACCGCTACGCAAAGAAGAGTATCAGCGAGTCCGGTATGGTTGCTTATGTATGGAACTTTGCGGTATTCGGGAATGAATATACCCTGACACAACAGAATTATACGGGGTTTGATACCCATGATTACCTGCGTACCGATTACATCATCAAAGACTGTATGTCATCCAAGACGGAAGATACAACCGTGAAAGATCCGAATCCGGAGCACATACACGTATGTACTGCATCCGACATGGGAACTTCCCAGTACGTGATGATTCATAACGCGTATACTTCCTGTACGGAAACCGTTACGGGCGTGTGCGTATGGGATGATGAATCCAATCGGGACGGATTGCGTCCGAAATCAGTTACCGTGCGCATATGGTCAACACTGGAAAACCGGGTAGTTGCGTACCAGAGAGTGACGGAACGAAACGGTTGGCGGTTTACCTTTGAGGATTTACCGGTTTACCGCAACGGAAAACAGGATACGTATTATGTGACGGAAGACGTCATTGAGGGATACAGCCGGGAAACGGACGGATACACGATATATAACGTTCCGGTTTTACAAGGGAATAACGAAGCGCATTGAGATAAAAACTACGGTTTTATGCACAGTATACGGATATTACATCCGGTGTTTATCAGAAATACAGGAGAGTAATAGATCGGAAAAGAGAGGCTCTGGAGGGGGACTTCTCTTTTCTTTTTTAAATATGAACAAAAATGTGGTAATTTACGTATGTTGATGATAAAATGAAACAGTTAAAATAGGAGGAAAAGAAAAGCATGGCAAACAAGTATGTTTATATGTTTGAAGAAGGCAATGCCGGAATGCGTGAAATCCTTGGTGGTAAGGGTGCGAACTTAGCCGAAATGACCAACCTGGGTATGCCGGTGCCTTATGGATTTACTATTTCTACAGAAGCTTGTAACCGTTACTATGACGATGGTGAAAAGATTGCTGATGAAATCGTAAACGAAATTCTGGCTAATCTGGAAAAGTTAGAAACAAAAGCCGGCAAGAAATTAGGGGATAAGGAAAATCCTTTGTTAGTATCTGTTCGTTCAGGTGCAAGAGCTTCTATGCCGGGTATGATGGATACAATCCTTAACCTTGGTCTTAATGAGACAGTTGTCAACACTCTCGCTGAGAAGTCAGGCAACCCTCGTTGGGCTTGGGACTGCTACAGAAGATTCATCCAGATGTATTCTGATGTAGTTATGGAAGTTGGTAAGAAATATTTCGAA
>JABUSI010000040.1 GCA_021442745.1 Erysipelotrichaceae bacterium
TTCATTCTTGCTGCTGCATTGATACGTGCAATCCACAACTTACGCATTTCGCGCTTCAGTTGTCTTCTGTCGCGCCAAGCATAACGTAAGGAACGCATTACTTGTTCATTCGCTGTGCGGTATAATGTATGCTTGCTTCCGAAATAACCTTTTGCAAGCTTCAGTACTTTCTTTCTGCGTTGATGTGTAGTATATCCACCTTTAACTCTTGGCATGCTTACTTCCTCCTACTAGTTATGCAACATCATTTTGATTCTCTTGTAATCGCTCTTGGAAACGATTGCAGACTTTCTCAAATGACGTTTTTGTTTGTGTGTTTTGTGTGGTGCTAAGTGAGAAATATACGCATGACTTCTCTTCAGATTTCCGCTACCAGTTCTCTTGACACGCTTAGCTAACGCTCTTTTTGTCTTCATTTTTGGCATGATCTTTGTTCCTCCTGTTTTATTTCTTCTTAATCGGAGCTAAAACACAAGACATAGTGTTCACCTCCAATAACGGTTGTTTTTCAACGCTTGCAATTTCCGCTAATGATTCCACGAAGTTTGTCATAACCTTTTTCCCAACGTCCAGTCTGGTAATCAGACGACCACGGAAGCGCATGTCAATCTTAACCTTCTTACCTTCTTCCAGCCATTTTCTTGCCTGGTTCACTTTGGTGTTAAAGTCTCCGGTATCGATAACCGGTGACAACCGCAACGGCTTGACTTCCGTTACATGCTGGTTTTTCTTGGCTTCCTTTTGTTTTTTCTGTTGGGCAAAACGATACTTTCCGTAATCAAGAATCTTACATACAGGCGGAACGGCATTCGGAGATACGCACATCAGATCAAGATTTGCGTTGTACGCTGTTTCCAAAGCTTCCCTTCTGGAAAGAATTCCTAATTTGTTTCCGTTCTGATCAATGACCATGACTTCCTTAAAACGAATGCTTTCATTTACCAAATCATCGGTAGAAATTTTCTTGTTGATAAACAACACCTCCTAAATTACATAAGAAAAGCGGATTACACCACCCGCTACAGTTCACGTCTATGTGTTGCAGCATGTACCTATGTCCGCAAGGTCATCAGGTGAGAAGGTGTGCTTCTACTTTCCACAAACTTTTCTATGCTCAAATATACTATCAGTTCCTATGTTTGAAGTCAAGCAAAATTTTTCGTTTTCATGTATTTTATCGTTGTTTTTGTGCTATAATTCTTAGCGTTGTACAGTAAGGAGAATATTATGAAGTTAAAAAACAGTTATTTCTATACCTTGCGCGAAAATGTCAAAGATGAAGATTCCGTCAGCGGCAATTTGCTCGCACGTAGCGGTATGATCAAAAAGAATTCCGCAGGTGTTTATATGTACCTGCCGATGGGACACAAAGTCATTCAGAACATCGAACAGATTGTCCGGGAAGAGATGAACGCAACGGGTGCCCAGGAAGTATTGATGCCTTCCCTGATTCCGGAAGAAATCTATATCAGTTCCGGCAGACGTGCAAACTTCGGTAAGAGCATGTTTACCCTGAAAGACCGTTTCAACAAACCTTACGTATTGGGTCCGACTCACGAAGAACTGTTCGCTATGGCTGCCGGTATGCACATTCATTCCTATAAAGATTTACCGTTCAACCTGTATCAGTTCCAGACGAAGTTCAGAGACGAAGCACGTCCTCGTTTCGGTTTGATCCGGGTACGTGAATTTATCATGAAAGACGCATACAGTTTTGACACGGATTTAGCAGGGCTTGATGTATCTTATAAAAAAATGTTCGATGCATATAAGAATGCATTCGACCGGATGCATCTTGACTACAAGATTGTAAAAGCGGACACCGGTGTTATGGGCGGTTTGTTAAGTGAAGAATTCCAGGCAGTTACCGATATCGGTGAAGACGTACTGGTATTATGTGACTCCTGCAGTTTATCAACCAATCTGGAAATTGCACAGTGCAATGACAGTCAGTATGCCGATGACCCGGCACAACCGCTGGAAAAGCAGCTGGTATACACTCCGCACGCCAAAACCATCGAAGAAGTATCCGCTTTTCTGGAAAAAGATCCGGCATCTTTCGTTAAAACACTGATTTATCAGGTAGATGATCAGGTTGTTGCCTGCATGGTTCGCGGAAACCGTGACGTTAACGAAGTGAAACTTCAAAAAGCGTTCGGCGCAAACGAAGTCGGTCTGGCCGATTTTGAAACCGTACAGAAAGTAACGCATGCACAGGTCGGATTCGCAGGTCCGATCGGACTGGATATCCCGGTAATTATGGATTATGAAATCAGCCATATGAAGAATTTCATTGTCGGTGCCAACCAGACGAATTACCACTATACAAACGTAAACGTTACGGACTTCACACCGTCAAAAATTATGGATTTGCGTCAGGTACAGGAAAACGATACGTGTCCTTGCTGCGGCGGTAAGATTGTGTTCAAGAAAGGAATCGAAATCGGTAATACGTTCAAACTCGGCGACAAATATTCCAAAGCGATGAACTTATATTACAGCGATTCCAATAACCAGTTACAACCGGTGATTATGGGTTCCTACGGTTTGGGATTATGCCGTACCATGGCTGCCTTGGTGGAACAGAACCACGATGATAACGGTATCATCTGGCCGGTTTCCGTTGCTCCTTACAAAGTTGCCGTTGTGTGCATCAACATCAAAAACGAAGAACAGGTGGCATTGTCCAATCAGATATACGAATCGTTCACTAAAGCAGGCATCGATGTCATTCTGGATGACCGTGATGAACGTGCCGGTGTTAAGTTCAAGGATATGGATTTGATTGGTATTCCTTACCGGGTAACCGTTGGCAAACTTGCCGGCGAAGGAAAAGTGGAGTTCAAACCAAGAACTGCATCCGAAGCCGTTACCGTCACCGTTGACGAAGCCGTTAACATGGTGTTGGAAGCTGTTAAAAACGCATAAAAGATTAAAACGGACAGAGCCTTTATCGGTTCTGCCCGTTTTTTTCCAATGTCATCATGACGTTGCACACAAACCAATCATGTTCGGTCTGTAATGTCATAAATCCGTCATACTTTTCCGCGGTTTTCTGAATGCTGTATAATCCGAAACCGTGAATTGCAGGGTTTTCCTTCGTTGTGGCAATATGGTTATTCACAATGGTTACCGGTTTCAGAAGAGTGTTCTTAAAAGATATATAGACGTTTCCGTTAAGGATTTTACTGGAGACTATAATCTCCTTCGGAAGATTGGATTCCGTCTCGCATAAGGCTTCTATTGCGTTGTCAATCGCATTCCCGAAGACTGCCACCAGATCAATCGGGTCAAAACCCGATTGCGGGAAATCACCGTAGAAATCAAATGTGATTCCTTCTTTTGTCGCGATGGCGTCTTTGTCAATCATCAGTGCGTCAACAATATAATTACCGGATCGGAATTTGTCACGTTGTGCCGGGTTGGCATCCACCATTTTATGGATATAATTCAACGCTTCCTCATTTTTGTTGTCAATTAACGAACTGAGAACCGTAAGATGATTCTTATAGTCATGTCGGAAATGGGTGAGTTTTTCATCCATTTTTTCTTTTTGTTCATACAGGTTTGCCTGTGCGGCAATCTGGTTATTCATTTTATCGATATTAGCTTCCGCATACAACCGTGACAATGAAACACTGACCAGATACGTCAGTAATCCAAGAGTCACGAATATAATCAAAATCAGCACAATCGGTACAAGATTGATAATCTCCGGACTGCTGCCGGGAATGATATACGGAGCAACCGTCAGAGTACTCAGCAACACCAATGCACCGAACGTAATTCCTACAATATTCTTTGTTTCTTTCGGCAGCAGGTCTATATGATTCAGTTTGGATGCAATCTTATCCTTCCCGAAAATAAGAACAGTCGCCACTGCAATGGCGACCTGTACCGGAATTACTATCACTAAGTATCGTGTGAGATCAATCGATAAATCGAAAGATGCCTTCAATACCAGTGTCAGCATGTTTTCAAAAAGCAGTTCTGCCACCGCATAGGAAAGATATACGATGATAAAGGTTCTTCTGTGTTTCGGGTACAAAATCCAGCCGTAGACTACATATTGCAGTAAAAACGCCAGATCGGACGCTACGGAAATCGGAGCAAAGCCGTAATACAACGATATCACAGTACAGACAACCGTACACAGTATCGCTATCCATTTCTTAGGTATACCGTCAGGTTCAAACTGTTTCATCGAGAAACAAACGTAAAACATTGTTAGTAACGATGAACCGACCATGATTGCTCCCATGTTGCTTCCCCTTTCTACTAGAATAAATACCTTTGACAGAACGTCTGATATGTTGACTTGAATGACTTCAGTTGAATCCTGCTGATTGGTAACTCATCACCGTTTACCATTGTCACAAAGTGGGTGTCAAACTTTTTTATGGCATACATGTTTACCACAAATGACCGATGCGGCTGTGTAAAGCTTTCCTTCGGCAGCATATCAAATATGTTTGCCAGCGGCATTCCCACACTGAACCTTTCATTTTTCATGCAGACGTCGCAAAACTTATCCTGTGCCTCAATATACAGAATATCATCTGCTTCGTACCGAACGGTTAGTCCGTTAACCTTCAGTACAATCGGGCACCTGAGTTCAATCATCTTCAGATAGGAATCCAGAGAATCATACATCGCCTTTTTATCGTAAGGCTTAATCAGAAAACGATAGGTGTTGACTTCAAACGATTTAAATACCATCTGCGGATACGATGACAGGAAAATAATCGTTATCTTCTGATCCCTTTTTCGCAACAGTTCCGCTGTCTCTATTCCGTTTAAACCTTGCATCTGGTAATCCAGAAAAACAATGTCAAACTCTTTGTTTGATTCCAGAAAGCCCGATCCACTGTCATATTCATCAATAAAGATGTCCAGATTGCGGTCAAATCCGTATTGCCCCAATCCGTCCCGAAGTTGTTTCCGGAATACCTGTTCGTCATCAACAATAGCAATACGCATCATGGAAATCACCTGGTTTTCTACATATGTCATTATACATAAAAATTAAGATTATGCAAATCACTTGCATGACTTTACACTTAACGAAGTTTTTTTGACACTTCACGAAGAAAATATCAGGAATCCGGTTTCGGATGGTACTGTATCAGTGTAAAAAGCGAACTTCGAAAAAAGGAGGGGACAGATTATGAGTGAATATACCCATAACACGAAAACGATAGCGAAGAAAAAAGCGTTTCATCGTACAAGTGAACAATTAGCCAGCATGGCAATTTCGTATCTGGAAATCGTTTCCGTTACGGCAATTCTTCTGACATTATACGCATGCATCGTTATTATGGTAACCCGATAGGAGGAAACAGACATGAGCGGACAGGCATTATTGGATTTGATTCTGAGATTGTTAGGTTTGAAATAATCGGTTTTATTGACAGAAATACTAAAGGAGAACGGA
>JABUSI010000175.1 GCA_021442745.1 Erysipelotrichaceae bacterium
ATACAGTTCCAGCAAATAGGCATCACCGATGGCACTCAACGGTGTCACTTCTTTGGTATCAAAATGATCCGTGTAAGCCTTCTTAACACAAGTACGCAGCGATTCCTTGTTCCAGTCCGGAAAGACTGCCGCAAAGATTTCCGTTGCCAGATCGATATACGAGTACCGGCTCCACTTCTGCCAGTTTTTCAACGGCTTTATTTCATTCGGGACAAACAATCCCCCGTCTTTTGCCAGTCCTTCGGCTATCGCTTCAAACGAAGAAACCATCTCATTCCCGTTTCTTGTACTATGTAAATATTCCATACAAATTTCTCCTTGTGTTATGAATAGAAAAATGATACTATGTTTCCTATATAAAAACAAGTGTTTTTAATGGAGCGACAAGTATGAACATTGGTATCTTAGGTTACGGCGTTGTAGGCAAAGGCGTAGATGATATTTTACAGGAAAAAGGATTGGCATCCGTTACCCGGATTCTGGTAAAAGACGAATCCGAACTGCAGGATTCACGGATGACAACCGACTTTTCCTTATTCATAAAGGACGATTCGATTATGTGTATCGTGGAATGCATCGGCGGATTGGAACCCGCACATACATACTGCATACAGGCACTGCAGGCACACAAACACGTCGTCACCAGCAACAAAGCCATGATGGCAAGGTTTTATGACGAATTGCTGGAAACGGCCGTCAAACACAACGTTACCATCCGGTTTTCTGCCTGTGTCGGCGGCGGAATTCCGTGGTTGGACCAGCTGGCATCCGTAAAGAAGACAGATACCATTGAATCCTTCTACGGTATCATGAACGGTACGTCCAATTACATTCTGCATCAGATTTTTATGAATCATCTGGATTTCGATACCGCTTTGCGTCAGGCCAAACAGTTAGGGTATGCGGAAGCAGACCCTACCGCCGATATTGAAGGCTTTGACGTCGCCAACAAAGTTGCATTATCCGCCAACGTTGCCTGGAACACGATGATTGACATCAACGATATTCCGATGTGTGGTATTTCCACCATTTCCAAAGACGACATCGATTACGCGAACAACAACAATTACCGCATCCGTTTACTCGGACACGGTATCCGGCAAGGCAATGCCGTCTGTGCCTACGTCTGTCCGGAATTTATCCCGATGGATCACCCGATTGCCCACGTCCCGCTAAACTACAACATGTTCGAATGCAATTCCGCCTACTTAGGCGCGATTCGCCTGATGGGACAGGGAGCCGGCAGATACCCGACGGCTCACAACGTCGTCAAGGACATCCGGCTTGTCAAAAGCCACAGCACACCGTTTACTTCCATCGTTTCCAGGATGGCTGTCACATCAGCGAATCGCCGGTTTTACATCCGGGCAAACGATTTATCCGGATTTGAGCCGTATATCGAAACGAGAATCAACGATACGACCATCCTGACCAAAGAGATGGACACTACAACCGCCTTTACCTTATATAAAGGTATTCAGAATAAGAATTCATGTATGATAGGAGTTTCCTTATGGTAAAAGTCGCAAAATTCGGAGGCAGCAGTGTCGCCAATGCACAGCAGTTCGAAAAAATAAAAAACATCATCCGTCGCGATCCATCCGTTCGCATTGTGGTTAGCAGTGCATGCGGTAAAATCGGAAAAGATGATCACAAAGTAACCGATTTATTATATCTGTGTCATGCCCACGTACAATACGGTATGAGTTATGAGCCGGTACTGGCATTGATTGAAAAGAAATACCGGGATATTCAGAAGGATCTGCAGTTATCACTGAATCTGGATGAGGAGTTCGCAAAACTGCGCGATTTACTGCAACCGGGCATGTCGCTGGACGAACTGGTATCCCGCGGGGAATACCTGACAACCCGTTTGCTGGCGGATTATCTTCATGGCACGTTTGTGGATGCCAAAGATGTCATTCAGTTTCAATATGACGGTTCCATTGACTTCGACAAAACGAAACAATGCCTGCAGCCGTATCTGAAAGAAAAAGGATTGCTGGTCATTCCGGGATTTTACGGAGCCTTGCCTAACGGGGTCATCAAAGTCATGTCCCGTGGCGGTTCGGACATTACCGGTGCGATTCTCGCAAACGTCATTGACGCCAATGTATATGAAAACTGGACCGACGTATCCGGAATGCTCGTTGCCGATCCGCGCATCGTGACCAACCCGCGTCAGATTTCCCGGATTACGTATGCCGAATTGCGGGAAATGAGTTATATGGGTGCCAACGTATTACACGACGAATCCATTTTCCCGGTCAAACAGAAACACATTCCGATCAACATCCGCAATACGAACCATCCGGAAAACCCGGGTACCATGATTCTGGAAGATTGCGAAGAGTTAGATAAAACCGACATTCCGACAGCCATTACCGGTATCACCGGAAAACAGGGATTTACGGTTATCACCGCTGCCAAAGGACACAGTTCCAGTGAAGTCGGTTTCTTACGCCGGGCTCTGGAAATCTTTGAGCACTACAAATTAAGCATCGAATCCGTACCGATCGGTGTCGATTCGTTCAGCGTCATCATCGAATCCAAACAGATTGAGCCGGTATTGTATGCCGTTATGAATGATCTGAAAACCCAGCTGGAACTGGAAGAAATCAAGGTACAGAATCACTTGTCCCTGATTGCCGTCGTCGGACGGGGAATGAAAGAACGTCTCGGTATGTCCGGTAAAATCTTTGCCGAACTGGGAAAACATTCCATCAACATCAAAACCATCAATCAGGGTGCGGATGAAATCAGTATTATCGTCGGCGTGGATGACCGTGATTTCCGCAATGCCATCCGGACCATTTACCAGACATTTATTCTGCAGGAGGTTACGTTATGAAAATCGCGATATTAGGAGCTACCGGTGCCGTCGGCAGACAGATGGTGGAATGTATTGAGGAACAGAATATCCCTTGCGATGAATTAAAATTGTTAGCCAGTGCGCGAAGCGTAGGAGTACAGATTCCGTTTCAGGGAAAGAACCTCACGGTAGAAGAAGCTTGTGAAACGTCCTTTGAAGGCATGGATATCGTATTAGGTGCCGCCAGCAATGCCCTGGCAAAGAAATTTGCGCCATATATCGTAAAAGCCGGCGCTGTCTTTATCGATAACAGTTCCGCTTTCCGGATGGACCCGGAAGTACCGCTTGTCGTACCGGAAATCAACGGAGAGGATGCCGGAAACCACAAAGGCATCATTTCCAATCCGAACTGCAGTACCATCATTGCCTGCATGGCCATTGCCGCCATTGACAAGCAGTTCCATATCACCAATATGATAGCTTCCACGTATCAGGCCGTATCCGGTGCCGGTAAAAACGGAATCACCGAACTGGAAAACCAGATTGCCAATACAGATATGACGCCGAGCGTATTCCCGTACCAGATTGCCTACAACTGCATTCCGTGCATCGGTTCCCCTTCTACGGATGACTACACAACGGAAGAAATGAAAATGGAAAACGAGGGACGGAAAATCCTTCACAATCATATGAACGTTACCTGTACCTGCGTCAGAGTACCGGTCATGCGTTCCCACAGTGTTTCCATTTCCTTACAGACCGAGATTCCGGTTACGGTTCAACAGGCAACACAAGCCATTGCGGCATTTCCGAACGTTCAGATCAAGGACGATTTATCAATCGGATGTTACCCGATGCCACTGGATACCAGTAACCAGGATGATGTCTTTGTCGGAAGAATCCGGAAAGACCGGGTATTGGAAAACGGCATCAGCTTGTTCTGCTGCGGTGACCAGATTCGCAAAGGCGCCGCATCCAATGCCGTACAGATTATCAAGTGTTTATAAAGAAAGAGACCGTTTCAGGTCTCTTTTACTCTTTTGACACAAATTCCCAGATCAAAGACTGTTCCGTCATATACTTCCGATCCACCGGTTCCACTTTGGATAACCACCAGCGAATCTCTTCCATTCTCGGATCGTCACTTTCCGCTAACTCTTTCAGTACATCCTTATATACGCACAGTTCATATGGCATCAGGGAATCCAGAGTGATATCGCTGGTGCCTTTATACGGGGCGATATAACGGATTTCTCCGTTCTGGACACTGTCATACATCATGTTTGTTTCTTCCGGTGTACGGCCTCTGTGCAATTGATCACGGCTCATCCGGCGAATCAGACGGATCATCGGTCCTTCCAGTGTTTTTCCTTCATACGTATAGGAAGATTCCACAGAAACGTAGATTCTCCATGTGCGCTCTTTTGGTAAGGAAATCACGTCCGGATTCAACGTATGAATGCCTTCCATGATAATCAGTTCTCCCGGTTTGCGGACAAACGGTCTGGTTTCCTTTACTCTGGAAGACGTCAGGAAATCAAACGTCGGTAACTGTACTTCCTCCATCCGGATCATCTGCATCAGATGTTTTGTCAGTAACTCATGATCCACCTGGTTTGGAGATTCCAGATCCATCAGTCCCTGTTTTTTCAATTCCTTTTCTTCTTCCGTCAGCGAACGGAACCAGTTATCCATCGACATGGTATGGGTTTCCACACCCCAGCTGTCCAGATACGCTTCTATCTTCTGCGCCGTCGTGGTCTTTCCCGAACCGGACGGACCGGAAAGTAAGATAATCGGCTTTTCAAAGCGGTTATCGTAAATATCCCTGGCGATCTTTTTCAGCTGATTCTGATAGTTTTCATCCGTTTCTTTCATGTAATCTTCCGGATGAAGCATGTATTTGTTCAATGTATCAAGTTCCATAAAAAACCTCCTCAATTTACAGTTTGACAGTTCGTGCTATAATACTTTACATAGAAAGGTGGCATATTGTGAAAAGCAAGTTCAGTTTTACAATGTTTCTGTTCGGGTTTATCGGCTATTCCCTTTCGATGGATATCGCTTCAACCATTCTGAAGAAACTTGCAGGCATACAGGATGTCTTCCAGCTGGTATCTGAAGAAAAATGGAAACTGATGATTCCGTTTCTTCTGGGAATCTATGCGATTTCGTTGATCATCGGTTATCTGTTGCAGAATATCTTTGAACTGTACGATATCGATCAGAAGAATTCCACCATCGGATGGCTGGTATGGTATCCGTTGATTACCTTTATGTTCTTATTGATCTTTGCGTACGGTGCGCCGGAACTCTCTCTGGAAATTCCTCTTTTAGTCCGTAATCCGGTTCACTTACTGTTCACGTACGTATCCAGTCTGACCACTTCGATTTTACTGACCTTTACGATGGAACTGGTAGCCGCCAGCGGATATATCACCGGTTTTACCTTATCTCACCGGCACGGGTTCTCCCGTTCCAATTCCAACTTATGTGCGATTGCCCTGGTATTCGCGGCAATCCTAGTGATCATTCTGTACACCGTCCCGTTAACGAAACTGGTATAACCAACCTCAGGGTTGGTTTTTTTATATTTTCATTGTACATGAAAACACACA
>JABUSI010000324.1 GCA_021442745.1 Erysipelotrichaceae bacterium
TATGCTGGTACAACACAACGTTTTCCTACAACCTGGATATCTGCAGAATACAGGATGTTTCCCGGTGTAAAACCGATGCGGTAAACGTCATCGACTGCACCGGCATCACCATGCAGGATTTTACCATCGGCAAAGTAAGCAGCGTATGCGGCGAAAGCGCCTTCCGATACCTGGAAGCTGCCATTCACGATGCCATCGAACATAAAATCAGCGCCATCGTTACAGCACCTCTCAACAAGGAAGCGCTCCATCTGGCCGGACACAACTATGCCGGTCACACCGAAATCCTGGCTGACTTAACAGATACGAAAGACTATTCCATGATGCTCTGGTCCGACAAACTGAAAACCATTCACGTCACTACGCACTGTTCCCTGCGCGAAGCCTGTGACCGATGCAAGAAGGACCGCATTGTCAGAGTCACTCGTTTAGCCGCCCAAACCCTCCTGCAAGCCGGTATCAATCACTATCGGATAGCGGTTGCGGGACTCAATCCGCATGCCGGCGAAAACGGGTTGTTCGGAACGGAAGAAACCGAGGAAATCCTTCCCGCAATCCGACAGCTTCAATCCGAAGGCATAAACGCAGAAGGACCGTTTCCGCCCGATACCGTCTATCTGCGGTGTTACAAGGGAGAATTTGACCTCGTTGTTTCCATGTATCATGACCAGGGACACATTCCGCTGAAACTGCTGGCCTTCCATGACGGCATCAACATGACCGTCGGCTTACCGTTTATCCGTACCAGTGTCGACCACGGAACCGCCTTTGACATTGCCGGCAAAAACATTGCCCGGCCGGACAGTATGCTTCAGGCCATCAAAGCGGCACTGCGTTTTTAACTGAAAATCCCTGTTTTTTCTCCATTTTAGGAAAAGACAAACGCAGGGATTAGTGATAGAATAGAATTACGAAAAAAGGAGAAATATTTATATGCCATTAGTAACAACTAAAGAAATGTTTGAAAAAGCGTATGAAGGCGGCTATGCAATCGGTGCTTTCAACGTAAACAACATGGAAATCATTCAAGGTATTACAGAAGCTTGTAAAGAATGCAACGCTCCGGTAATCCTGCAGGTATCCAAAGGTGCAAGAGCTTACGCAAACCGTACATACCTTGTTAAGCTGGTAGAAGCTGCTGTTATTGAAACAGGTCTTCCTATTGCTTTGCACCTGGACCACGGTGACAGTTTCGAAACCTGTAAGTCATGTATCGATGACGGTTTCACATCTGTTATGATCGATGCTTCCAGCAAGCCGTTTGAAGAAAACATCGAAATCACACGTAAGGTTGTTGAATATGCTCATGCTCACGGTGTAGTAGTAGAAGCTGAATTAGGTACTCTGGCCGGTGTGGAAGATGAAGTATGCGTATCTGCAGAAGATTCTTCTTATACACGTCCGGAAGACGTTGAAGAATTCGTAAGAAGAACAGGTTGCGACTCTTTAGCAATCGCTATCGGTACTTCTCACGGTGCTTACAAGTTCAAACCGGAACAATGCACACGCGATGAAAACGGTGTATTGGTACCTCCACCACTGCGTTTCGACATTCTGGAAGAAGTTTCCAAGCGTTTGCCTGGATTCCCTATCGTACTGCACGGTTCTTCCTCTGTTCCGCAGGAATGGGTTAAGGTTATCAACGAAAACGGCGGTAACATGCCGAATGCCGTAGGTGTTCCTGAATCTCAATTGCGTCAGGCTGCTTCCTTGTCCGTATGTAAGATCAACATCGACTCTGACTTGCGTTTAGCTATGACCGGTTCTATCCGTCAGCATTTCGCTGAACATCCGGATCATTTCGACCCACGTCAGTATCTGAAGCCGGCAAGAGAAAACATCAAGGCATTGGTTAAGCATAAATTAGTCAACGTTCTGGGTTGCGACAACAAGATTTAATATCTCATGAGGGAAGCGGAAAGCTTCCCTTTTTTTCGGTTAATTTCCGTATTCTTTCCAAAGGGGTATGCTAAAATAGTGAGGAGTATACTGTAAGGAGACTTGCGAATATGAGTGATTATCTGAAAAAAGAAGATTATGAGGAACCTTGCTGTCCTCTGCAAATGAAAAAAACCGGTGAACGGATACCGATGATGCGGGTGATTGAAACCCTGGATATGTATCAGGATCAGAAGAACTTCACGGCGGCCGAACGGCATCTGAAATACTGGCTGGAAGAAGCCAGACGGGTACACGATACCCAGGGAAAGCTGTCCGTACTGAATGAGCAGATCGGATTCTACCGCAAACAGGGGCAGAAAACAGAATGTCTGCAAGCCATCGAAGGTGCCCTGTCCACGCTGAAAGAAATCAAAACGACCGATTCTGCCATCTACGGAACCACGTTAGTCAACGCGGCTACGGGTTACAAAGCATGCGGAATGCCGGAAGAAGCTATGCCGCTGTATCGCCGGGCACAGGAAGCATACGAAGCCATCCTGGAACCGAACGATGGCAGAACCGGCGCTTTATACAACAACATGGCACTGGCATTAACCGAACTGAAACAATACCGGGAAGCCGAAGCGTACTATTTCAAAGCCATCGAGATTATGAAACATCAGCAATACGGTGAACTGGAACAAGCCATCACCTATCTGAATCTTGCCGATCTGCTGAACGATGAAATCGGCTTGCTGGAAGCGGATGAAAAGATTAACGAATACGTACACCTGGCATACGATTTACTGGATACCCCGGGTATCCCGCGAAACGGCTATTATGCTTTCGTTGCCGAAAAATGTGCCGACGTATTCGGTTACTACGGATTCTTTGTGATGAAAAACGAATTAACGGAAAGAGCGAGAGAGATTTATGAACGGGCTTGAGATCGCAAAAGAGTACTATGAACAATACGGAAAACCGATGCTGGAAGCCGAGTTTTCCGACATTTTACCGCTGTTAGCCGTCGGATTTGTCGGAAGCGGATCCGAACGGTTCGGGTTTGACGATGAAATTTCCCGTGATCACGATTTTGAACCGGGATTCTGCATCTTTTTACCGGACGAACAATACATCGACAGTAAAACGGAATTCAAGCTGGAACGGGCATATTCCCGGTTACCGAAGGAATTCAAGGGATTGAAACGCCAGGGAGTTTCTCCGGTCGGAGGAAACCGCAACGGCATCATCCGTACCGCAGATTTCTACCGGAATGCCATCGGTTGTCCAGACGGGAACCTGACTCTTCCGCAATGGCTGGAATTACCGGACTACGCGCTGGCAGAAGCCGTCAACGGGGAAGTGTTCTACGACGGATTCGGCGAATTCACCGACATCCGCAACAAGCTGATCCACATGCCGGAAGACATCCGTCTGAAACGATTGGCCGGAAACCTGTTAATCATGGCCCAGGCCGGTCAATACAACTACCAGAGATGTCTTGACCACAACGAACCGGAAGCCGCACAATTCGCCTGTAACGAGTTTGTTGACGCTGCCATGAAAACCGTCTTCCTGTTACACAACCGATACCAGCCATACTACAAATGGAGCTTCCGTGCCCTGCGTCAGATCGAAGGACGGGAATTACTGGCCGAACGGTTATCTTTCATCCTGTTAGGCGATCACAGCGACAAAGCCATCGCCGAGGAAAAGTTCTACATGATTGAAGACGTTGCCTCCGAGATCATTGCCGAGCTGCACAAACAGGAAATCACCGATGCTATCTGCGGCGATCTGGAAAAACATGCCTACTCCGTCAACGACCGCATCAAAGACGGCGACATCCGGAATTTACACATTTTAACTGCCATACAGTAAAAAGGAGCATTTCTGCTCCTTTTCGTTTTTATAAGTTTTTGGAAAAATCAATCTCAAACAAGTCCCTCGGGAACTTTGTCAATGATACCGCACCGTCTTCGGTAACCAGTACCATATCTTCCACTCTCATATAGCCTTCGTTTCTGAAGAACATCTTCGGTTCGGAACAGAAAATCATACCCGGCTGTAAAATCAGATCGCTCGTATTGATTAAAAACGGCAGTTCATGTACTTCCATACCGATGTGGTGACCGTTTCCGCCCCGTTCTTCCCGTTTGAACCGCAGATATTCGTAATACCCCAGTTCTTCCGCCTTATCGCAGATATACCCGTACAGATCACCGAACCGCGTCACACCCGGTTTAATCTGCGATATCATGTATTCCTGTGCTGCCTGCAATGCCGCATACCCGTTCTTTACCAGTTCCGGAGCCTTACCGCAATACACCGTTCTTCCCCAGTCGGAACAGTATCCCTGGTCCATATACCCGATGTCAAACGCAATCATCGTACCATCCGTTAACACTCTGTCGTTTTCAAACGGTTCGATTGCCTGGGCATTTTCCGTATCTCTCGTCTTGAATCCGCAGGTCGGTGAGAACGATAAGTCCTGCATCCCGTGCTGCAGACCGTAATTGACAATCATCCGTTCCGCTTCCCACATCGTCATACCCGGCTTCAGATGCTTGCAGACGTACATTACCGCATCATCCGTAAACTTTGCCAGATGTGCCATATGTTCGATTTCCTTTTCGTCTTTAATCCGACGGATATCGATAAACAGTTCTTCCACCATCGTAACGGTAATTTCCGGATCCACCTGTTTCAGTGCCTCCGTAATCCACTTGTCGCAATATCTTCCGATACCGATATTCTTACCGTCCACAATCCGTGTCAGTTCGTCTTCAAACTGATCGTAATAACTCACAACCACTTCATTCAGAAGCGTATTCACCGTATCCCTGTGCTTCGGAATCGTCAGAATCGTTGATTTTCCTTCCTTGTTCACATACACCAGTGCTTCCGGCATCACGGACGCTCCCGCGATTTCCGCATCAATGACGAAACAATTCCGCTGATAAAAACAGCTGTGGGATTCCGTCAGATACTCGAAATTCGGACTTAACGCAAACAATACGCCATCCAGACCCGTATCCCGGATTACCTTCATGCACTTTTCTCTTCTTGCGCTCAACATACTTATTCTCCCCCTTGATTTATGGGAAAATTATACTCCTTTTTCTGTCATATTACAGTTGTAAAGGAAGATTTCAAGAGTAGAATAAGAAAAAGAAAGAAGGGACTTTATATGAACATCCGTCTGGTAAAATTATCACCTGCATACAAAGAACAGCTTACCGATATGCTGAAAGAATGGACGGACTACAACAATCACCACGACACCAACCATTCCCCATGGGTCATCTTTAAAAACGATTATCATGATTTTGACAATTATCTGAAAAACCTGGAATTCACCGAAGACAACCTTCCCGAAGGCTTCGTCCCTTCCTCCGTCTTTTTCTGCCTGGACGAAGACTTGAATCAGTTTGTCGGTGCTTTGGAAATCCGCCATTACCTGAATGAAAAACTTCTGAAAGACGGCGGACACATCGGAGACGGCATCCGGCCAAGCC
>JABUSI010000369.1 GCA_021442745.1 Erysipelotrichaceae bacterium
AACGGGAACATCTGGATTTGTCGGAGTTCGCAGCCATCGGAGATGAAGAAAACGACATCTCCATGCTGAAGATTGTGGGTCGTCCGTTTGTGATGGCTCATGCCAAGGAATCCGTAAAGAAGTACGGACAAATCGTGAGCAGTGAAGCGGAAATGATTGAAATCCTGTTGCAAGAATCGGAAAATGACTAAATTTTCCGGTTTTTTTTGAAAAATACTTGCGTTTTTTGTGCTGATAGAGTAATATATACAAGCACGGAAAAATGCGCTCATAGCTCAGCTGGATAGAGCGTTTGACTACGGATCAAAAGGTCGGGGATTCGAATTCTCCTGGGCGCGCCATTTGAAAGTTAAGTCCTTAGAAATAAGGACTTTTTTCTTTTAGTGGGGTGTGTAAAGGGGTATAATAAGACATGAGGTGAAGTTTATGAAGATGCTTGTAATCCTGGTTGCCAAACTGATTATCCGGGTTGGTAAACTGGTTCATAGAGGGAGTACCTTGCCGGGGGATGTTGCCTTACGGATGGACCCTGATATTTTAAGTAAAATCGAAATTCCGAAGTTATCCGTTGCGGTAACGGGAACAACGGGGAAGACGTCGACGACACAGACGATTGCAGATGTATTTGCGTCCTGCGGATATAAGGTGGCTCATAATCTGAGCGGGGCAAACTTAATCGGCGGGGTGGCAACACTGCTTCTGGACAGTGTCACGTTAAGCGGAAAATGTAAGAAAGACGTATTGGTTCTGGAAGTGGACGAACGGTATGCAAAACTGGTATTTCAGTATTTCCAACCGACGTATTTTGTGGTAACGAACTTATCCCGTGACCAACTGGCACGGCATGGTCATTACGATGTGGTATACGATGACATTGCGCGTTGTATTACGGATTCCATGCATCTGGTATTGAATGCGGATGACCCGTTTGTGTGCAAACTGGCATTGAATCATAAGGGACCGGTAACGTATTTCGGAATCAAAGAGACTGCACAGGATACGGCAGAGCCGGAAATCGATACACTGGATCTGTGTTATTGCCCGAAGTGTCATGAAAAACTGCATTTTGACCGGTATCATTACGGTAATCTGGGTATCTGGAATTGTCCGAACCACGATTATGACCGGCCGGAATGTGCATATGAAGTGACCGGAATCGATATGGAGAACCAGCGGTTTACCATCAACGGTAGCGAATCCGTGGCGATTCAACACGATATTCTCTACAACATCTACAACAACCTTGTCGTTTATGCGATCAGCGATCTGTGCAGACTGGACCGGAAGACGGTATTGTCTTCGTTAAAATCCTTTAACTTTACGGTAAAACGGTTTGATACTTTTACCTGTGACGGAAGAGACGGATACATCCTGACCAGTAAGAATGAGACGCCGATTTCGTATAACCAGTCATTGAAATACGTCAGTCTGGATTCGTCGTTAAAGACGATTGTGGTCGGCTTCAAACGGGTTTCCGGACGGTATGACCTGATGGATCTGTCCTGGTTATGGGACGTGAATTTCGAGTGCCTGGATGCGGATACCATTGATCATGCGGTATGTGTGGGACCGTTTGCGAATGAACTGGCAGCACGGCTGGTACATGCCGGTATCCGGGAAGAGCAGATTGTGATTGAACCGGTTCCGGGAAATACCTTGCAGACCGTGAAGGACAAGACAAAGGGAACCATCTATGCGACAGTATACTTTGATATGGCAAAGGAACTGACAAAGCTGGTAGAAAGTGAGAAACGGGTATGAAGATTGCTCATTTATATTATGATCTGGCAAATCTGTACGGGGAACGGGGAAACGTTGCCGTATTGCGGCATGCCCTGGAGGATCAGGGAATCGATGTTACGGTTGATAAGATTACCGTGAATGATGCGTTTCAGCCGGCAGATTACGATTTTATATACATCGGTGCCATGACGGAAGCGAACCAGTCGCTGGTATTTGCGGATCTTCTGACCCATCAGCAGCAGTTAGCCCGGTACATTATGGACGGTGGCTTTTTACTGGCTACCGGGAATGCCCTGGAATTTTTCGGAAAAATCTGGAACAATAACGGGAAAGAAGAATACGGCTTGCGAATCTGTTCATACAGTGCGAAGAAACTGGAAAAGCGTCTGATGGCGGAAGTCATCGTATCCAATGATACGCTGAAGGAAGTATGCGGGTTCCAGAATCAATCCTGCGGTATCGTGGAAAACGATCATCCGTGGTTTACCGGAACGGAACTGGGAATGGGCAGTTATCCGGACAGCAATCAGGAAGGTGTGAAGTTCAACCATTTCTACGGAACCTATGTCATCGGACCGGTTCTGGCCAGAAATCCTCATGTTACACAGCATCTGGTGAAAGAATGGATGATGTCTCATAACGTCGGAGGATATACGGAAAAAATCAAAGAGTTTGATAAAAAAGCATACGAAAGTTATAAAAATAGTATCAAAAAGGTTGACTAAACAGCAACAATTTGATATCATACTTGAGCACGGTTAGGTGCGCAAGTTATCGGGATGTAGCACAGCTTGGTAGTGCACCTGATTTGGGATCAGGGGGTCGCAGGTTCGAATCCTGTCATCCCGACCACGTGGCGGGATAGCTTAGTTGGTTAGAGCGTTCGGTTCATACCCGGAAGGTCGTGAGTTCGACTCTCACTCCCGCTACCATTTTTGTTTATACGGATCCCTTAGAGAATTGGACCCTTAGCTCAGTTGGTTAGAGCTGCCGGCTCATAACCGGCTGGTCGTAGGTTCGAGTCCTACAGGGTCCACCAAGATAGATGGAGGAATACCCAAGCTGGCTGAAGGGTCCGGTCTTGAAAACCGGTAGGTCGGGAAACCGGCGCCTGGGTTCGAATCCCAGTTCCTCCGCCATTTCGATAACTGAAGCACGGACAGTGCTTTTTTTGTGCAAAAAAAAGGCTTGAAGTTAAGCCTTTTCTAATAATCCCAGATATTCGAATGCGTTGTAGATGCCGTTGTCGTTGACGTCGGTTGTGACATAGTCGGCAGCTTCTTTGAGTTCTTTCCCGCCGTTTCCCATAGCTACGTTATAAGCGCAGCAGGCAAACATACTTAAATCAATTTTAGCATCACCGAAGGAAATCGTATCTTTTTGATCGGCGTGCAGATAGTGCAGCAGAGCTTCGATGGCAGTGCGTTTGGTGATGCCTTTCGGACCTAAGTCACCAAACAGGGCCAGTTCGTCTTTTCCTCCCCAGGTATTGGCTTCCAGATTCGGAAATTCTTCTTTGGAATCGAGGTGATCTTTGTAGGATTGTAAGATAAAACTGATTTTGTTGACGTCGTCACGGTATAAATCTTCGCCTTCCAGAAGGATAAAACTGTCGATAAACCGATGGGCACTTTGGGTTGCCTTGGTGAGGTTGTTTTCTTTTCCTAAGGAATACTTGATCATGGTTTCGACGCCTTGTTGTTTCATGTACTTGTTGCAGAACAGCCCGGCATTGGATTCCAGATAGAATCCGGTTTGTCTGCTGTTGCACCAGTCGACAATGCGTCTGGTATCTTCTTTGGATAATCCGTTTTTGAGCACAACAGTTCCGTGATCTTCGACATACGTGCCGTTTCCGCAGATCATACCGTCGGTTTCACATAAGTTTCTCTGAAGGACTTCGGCTTTGGAACAACCGGTACACAGATATACCTTGTGTCCGTTGTTTCGGGCGGTATCTACGGCTGTTTTGGCGGAAAGGGGCATCTTGGTTTCATAATCAACAAGAGTGCCGTCAATGTCCAGAAAGATGATTTTCGGCATACTATTTCTGATCCCTTCCCATGTAGTGGTCGAGTTCCTTTTTCATGTTATCCGGCATGGTTCTCGGAACCGGGATTACGACGGCATTGGCCATATGGGATGTGAAGTTGCATACGAAATTAATGTCTTCTCCCAGATGCTTTTCGTTCATTAATTTCATGGTATCCCAGCGATTGTGAATCGGACCGTAACTGTTACCGGCTAATCTGGCAAAGCTGACGGCCGGAATGCCTTTGTCCGCAAACGGGGTACTGTCGGAAGAGTAGACACCCTGGGAAGAATGTACCGGATATCCGACTTCTTTACCCAGGTAGGAAATATAATCTACCAGACTTTGTTCCGCCGTACTGACGGCTACGCATTTGCCCATGATGGTACCGATCATATCGATGTTTACGCATAGCTTGATGTTTTCCAGTTCGGTTTCATGCTGGGAAACGTAGGCTTTGGATCCTAACAGTCCGCGTTCTTCACTTCCGCACCATACCAGGGTTACGGTATGCTTCGGTTTGTGCTTCGCAAAGTGGGCAGCGATTTCAAACAAACATACGGCACCGGAACCGTTGTCGTATACACCGGTGGAGTATTCTACGGAATCGTAGTGAGCCGTACAGACAATGGTTTCGTTATCTCTTCCCGGAATGGTAGCAACCACGTTATGAGAGAAGCGTTCGTGACGTTCCTGCTTCACAATGATGCGGACCTTGCTGGCACCTAAGCTGACCATTTCGGCTAAATCTTCCGCCCGTACGTGAACGGCAGGGGCATTGAAGCCGTCCACCAGATAATCCCGGACTTCCGGATGGGTTAAATCGTTTCTGTCATGCAGTAAGTCACCGCTGGCGGTAATGTAAGCCGCTGCCTTCGCCTTTTTCAATACGTTGTAACCAACTAAACCGACGTAAGAATCCCAGATGACACATTTTCCTTTTGCCTGTCTCAGGGAAACTTCGTGATCGCTTTCCAGATACGTCAGATCCAGAGTCAGACCTTTGTCCGGTGTTTCTTCACAACCGCGATATCCGCTGCATTCGTATGTTTTCTGGTAAGGTTCCAGGACCTCCAGTGATGCTTTCGTTACTTTGGATGCGTTGACCGGGAAACTTTCGGTACGGGCGTTCACTCCGAATTCTTTCAGCCGTTCAATGATAATGTTGGCAGCCCGTAATTCTTCTTCACTGCCACCCAGACGGGTAAACCCGATCTCTTTTAATAAATTGTACGCTCTTGATGCGTTAACCATACAGAATCCTCCTGAAAATTGTTATCGTTTAAAGTATAGCATAAAAAAACACTCTTTTCTCAAGAGTGTCTCTTACAAAAAGTGGTGGTTCCGGCCGGAATTGAACCAGCGACACGAGGATTTTCAGTCCTCTGCTCTACCAACTGAGCTACGGAACCACTTGGTTGCGGGGGAAGGATTTGAACCAACGACCTCCGGGTTATGAGCCCGACGAGCTAC
>JABUSI010000317.1 GCA_021442745.1 Erysipelotrichaceae bacterium
ATGAGAAAACGCAGAGATGCCGTACTCGCGAAAGTGGATGCATTCCACAATTTCAGTGCTTTTCTGATGGGCGACCGTACGGAACGGGAAGTACATATTTATAAGGAAATCGACGTAACCGATTTGCTGGAATATCTGAAAGAGAAAAACGAGGGCGTAGAGAAAGACGAACAGCTGAAGCTGTTCCATGCGATTTGTACGGCAGTGGCTCGTACCATTAAAATGCGGCCGATGCTGAATCGCTTCCTGAAAGATAACTTGTATTGGGACCGTAAGGAAATTACATTCTCTTTTGTCGCTAAGAAGCGGTTTACCGACCATGCGGAAGAATCCTTGATGATGATGAAAGCCGATGATAACAGCAATCTGGAAACCATCGGAAGAAAGATTATCGGTGAAGTGCATGAAGCAAGAACGGGAGAAAAGCCGGCCGGTGCGGATGACGTACTGGAAACATTACAGAAACTTCCTCATTTCTTAAACAAGATTGTCATGGCAGTATTGAATCTGATGGACCGTAAGGGATGGTTACCGGCAAGTCTTACGGATGTCGATCCGAACCATACGACGGTCTTGCTGACGAATTTAGGAAGTATCGGTTGTGATGCCGTGTATCACCATCTGAGTGAATTCGGAACGAATTCCATCATGATTGCGATCGGTGTCATTTACAACAAGGAAGTGATTCACGAAGACGGAACAAGAGAAATCCGTAAGTTCGTGAAATTAGGATGTACATTGGATGAATTGATTGCGGACGGATTCTATTTTGCGAAGAGTCTGAAAATTGTTGATTATCTGATGGCGAATCCGAAGGAACTGGAAGTCAGATTAGGAGATCCGATTAACTATGACTGCAATTGATCGCCCTTGGCTGAAATTTTACGGGGATGTCCCGCACAATCTGGACTATCCGGATACTACAATGTATGAAGAAATCGCAAAGAATGTTATCTCTTATCCGTCCAATGCGGCGTTAAACTTCTATGGTAAGATTACGACGTTTAAGGAACTGGTAAAAGGAATCGATACGGTTGCGAAGGCATTGCGTGCTTATCAGATCGAGCCGGGTGACAAGGTGACCATCTGTATGCCGAACTGTCCGCAGGCGGTCATGATGTTTTATGCGCTGAATAAGATCGGTGCCATTCCGAATATGGTACATCCGTTGAGTGCGGAACAGGAAATCACCTTTTATGTGAACTTTTCCAAGAGTGTAGCCGTACTGACGTTGGATCAGTTCGTGCCGAAGTTTGAAAGCATTCTGCAGGATATCAACGTAAAACACATTATTGTTGCGAAGATTGCCGATGAATTACCGGCAATCAAGGGTATTGCGTATTCTTTGATGAACCGGAAGAAGGTAAAGCCGGTAAAGAGCCACGGTGTTTTTGTGACGTGGAAGGAGTTTATCGGAAAGGCGAAAACCGTTAAGGAGGATTTCAAGGCGAATACGTCCGGAAAAGATGCGGCTGCCATTTTGTACAGCGGCGGAACAACGGGAACGACCAAAGGAATTGTGTTGAGTAACCTGAATTTCAATGCGTTGGGTCTGCAGACGGCGGCAGCTTCCGAAGTGTTTGAAGCGGGAGATAAAATGCTGGCCATTATGCCGATTTTCCACGGTTTCGGTCTGGGTGTCTGTGTTCATACGGTATTGATGAACGGGTCTACCTGTATTCTGATTCCGCAGTTTTCCATTAAGGATTATCCTTCGCAATTGAAACAGTATAAGCCGAACTTCATTGCCGGGGTTCCGACGTTGTGGGAAGCTTTGCTGAAGAGCGATAAGATGGATGACGTGGATCTGAGCTGCCTGAAGGGTATTTTCTCCGGCGGGGATTCGTTATCTGTGGAATTGAAACGCAAAGTCGATATTTTCTTAAAGGAACACGGTTCGGATGAACAGATCCGGGAAGGCTTCGGTCTGACCGAATGCGTTACGGCATCCTGTCTGACACCAAGAAGATATAACCGGGAAGGCAGTATCGGTGTTCCGTTCCCGGATACGTATTATAAGATTGTCAAACCGTATACCCATGAAGAACAACCGTACGGAGAAGAAGGTGAAATCGTCATTTCCGGTCCGACGGTCATGATGGAATATATGGATAATCCGAAGGAAACCCATAACTGTCTGCAGCAGCACGAAGACGGCATGCTGTGGATGCATACGGGGGATATCGGATATATGGATGAAGACGGTTTCGTATACTTCAAAAACCGTCTGAAACGGATGATTGTATCCAGCGGATACAACATTTATCCGGGGCAGCTGGAAAATATCATAGATGAACACGAAGCGGTATTGTACAGCACCTGTATCGGTGTCCGCGATTCGTACAAGGGTCAGAAAATCAAGGCGTTTGTGGTATTGCAACCGGGTGTTCCACAAAGTGAAGAAACACGGAATTCCATCCGTGAACATTGTAAGAAACGGATTGCGAAATACGCAATGCCGTATGAATTTGAGTTCCGGAATGAACTGCCGAAGACGTTGGTCGGTAAGGTAGCGTTCAATAAACTGGAACAAGAGGAAGAAGAAAAGTTAAAACAACAAGGGAAATAGGAGGTGCGACGATGGTATCCATCATCATTGCGAGTCATGGTGAGTTTGCGAACGGGTTACTGAATACCGCAGGAATGTTAATGGGAAGCCTTCCGGATGTACATACCGTATGTCTGTATCCGAGTGAAGGACCGGATACGTTTAGGGAAAAGGTATTGGCAACCGTTGCCTTATGTGAGTCCGAGAATGTTCTGTTTATGGTTGACTTATGGGGCGGAACACCATGCAATCAGATTCAGCTGCTTCTGGAAAATCATAAAAAATGGGCGATGGTAGCCGGAGTGAATGTTCCGTTATTACTGGATGCGTATACGAAACGTGATTGGGAAAGTGCGAAGGATGTTGCAGCTGCAGTGATGGGGGAAGCGTCCGACAGTATCCGTGCTTCCGTGGAAGCAAAGAAAAAGGAAGAAACCGTGGAAGAAACGGATAATGAAACCGGCAGGATGGAATATGTACTGGCACGGATTGACAGCCGTTTGCTGCACGGACAGGTAGCAACTTCCTGGACCAAGGCGACCCGTCCGAACCGGATTCTTGTTGTTTCCGATACCGTATCCAAAGATAACCTGCGGAAAACGTTGATTCAGCAGGCAGCACCGGTGGGTGTGAAAGCGCACGTCGTTCCGGTTTCCAAGATTCTGGAAGTGGACAAGGACGTTCGTTTTGCGAAAGTCAAAGCGATGCTGCTGTTTGAAACCGTGCAGGATTGCGTGAGGGCGGTGGAAGGCGGCTTGTCTTTGACAAGTGTCAATCTGGGCTCTCTGGCCCATACGGAAGGTAAGGTAGCGATTACGGATGCCGTATCGCTGGATCTTCAGGATGTGGAAGGCCTGGAATATCTGATGAATCAGGGAATTGAAATTGATATCCGTAAGGTTGTCACCGATTCCAAGGGAAATATCGATGACGTATTGCAGCAGGCACGAAAGGGGCTGAACGTATGAGTTATGTATTAGTAATATTGATTGCCTTTCTGGTGGGAATGGAAGGCATTCTGGATGAATTCCAGTTCCATCAGCCGATTGTCGCATGTTCTCTGATCGGATGGGCATGCGGATATCCGGGTGAAGGTGTTGTGTTAGGCGGCACGTTGCAGATGATTACGTTAGGATGGGCAAACGTCGGTGCGGCGGTTGCACCGGATGCAGCGTTGTCCAGTGTGACGTCAGCAATTCTGATGATGAAACTTCTGGAACATACCACTGCCGTTTATGTGCCGATGTATCTGTCGATTCTTGTAGCCGTACCGGTATCACTGGTGGGATTATATCTGACAAAATACTGCCGGAACGTGGCAATCGGGTTTGTCCATAATATGGACGATGCAACCCAGATGGCGGATATTCCGGAAGTGGAAAAATGGCACTTGCTGGGAATCGGAATGCAAGGCTTACGGGTTGTTGTCGTAGCCGTTGTGTTATTGCTGATTCCGTCCAAGCTGCTGTTTGGCATATACTGTGCATTACCGGCTTGGGTATGGGATGGTGCGGTAGTCGGCGGCGGAATGATTACGGCTGTCGGGTATGCGATTGTGGTAAACATGATGTCGGGCGCACAGACCTGGCCGTTCTTTATCCTGGGATTCTTCTTTGCGACAAGCAATGAATTCTCCCTGGGAGCGCTGGTTGCCATGGGTGTTGCGTTTGCGCTGGTGTTTATGATGCTGAAGTATCGCGGAGGATCGGCAGAATCCAAGGATTCCCTGGATGAGATCCTGAACGATTACTAGGAGGTGCACCATGGAAAAGAAATTAACGAAAGCCGATCGCTTTGCGATTGCGTTCCGTCATCAGTTCTTACAGGGTTCCTGGAACTTTGAAAGAATGCAGAACGGCGGATGGTGCTATGCGATGATTCCGGCAATCAGACGTCTGTATGATACGGATGAAGAACAGCGTGATGCATTACGCAGACATTTATTGTTCTATAATACCCATCCGTACGTATCCGCTCCGGTTATGGGTGCGGTGCTGGCACTGGAAGAACAGCGTGCGAATGGAGAAGACATCAGTGACGAAACGATTCAAAACGTCAAGGTCGGTATGATGGGACCTCTGGCAGGAATCGGGGATCCGGTATTCTGGTTCTCGTTACGGCCGATTTTAGGGGCTGTGTGCGGGGCACTGGCGATTGCCGGTATGTCCATCGGACCGGTTCTGTTTTTCGTGTTATGGAACGTGATCCGGTTTGCGTTTCTGTATTTTGCCCAGGAGTATGCGTACAATAAGGGTGCGGATGCTGTGGCTATGGTCAGTGGCGGCTTGCTGGGTAAAATCAGTGAAACGGCTTCCTATGTCATCATGTTTGTGTTTGGAGTACTGGCTTGCCGGTACATCAACGTACAGGTTTCTTCTTTAAAGGTACAGATTGCACTGGATGCCGTATTACCGGGGGTTTTGTCTCTGATAATGCTTCTGGCATGCTGCTTCTTACTGAAGAAAAAGATGTCTCCGGTACTGTTGATCATGCTGATTTTTGCGTTTGGCATGGTTGGTTGTCTGATTGGTATTTTCTAGAAATGTCAAGGTTGCTCCGGCAACCTTTTCTGTTGAAAAAAATCAGAAAAAAGTGTTGACACCTATATATGAAAAGTGTATTATATTTAAGCAATCGGTGACATGGGCCTGTAGCTCAGGTGGTTAGAGCGCACCCCTGATAAGGGTGAGGTCGTTGGTT
>JABUSI010000136.1 GCA_021442745.1 Erysipelotrichaceae bacterium
CGGTACAATACGTGATTACCCGTAAACCAAGGGTCAGAACAAAGTTCTGGGTGGATGGTGACGGGATCATTCAGGTTGTCACCAATCTCAGGGTACCGGAATCAGAGATTGTGTGGTTTCTGACAAGCAAACGGGACTGGCTGATCAAACAACGCCGGAAAATGTCCGGAAAACAGTCTTTGCGTCCGCGTACGGATGTGTTTCGGATTAACGGGAAAGAGATTCCGATTGTATGGAACTATTCCGCAAGGATGCGTTATGAACTGAGCGATACGTTGTTAGCCGTATTCTGCAAGTATGAAACGGAAGAAGAGCGGTTGCAGGTTGTGGAAACCATCTGTAAAAAGCTGACGGAGAAGCTTTTGGAACAGTTGCGTGGGGAAATCGAGGGTATTACCGAAGAATACGGTATTGTGTATTCCGTGAAACAGATGCGGACCCGCTGGGGCAGCTGTACGCCGGCAAAACGGAAGATGTCGTTCAATTCGAAACTGATCGGTGTTCCGGTAAAGGCGGTAAAGTATATCATGATTCATGAATATGCTCATCTGAAGGTTCCGGATCATTCCACCCGGTTTTACGATACCGTTGCATGCTGGATGCCTTCTTACAGACAGCAGGAACAGATACTGAAACAATACGGTTTATAAAAAAACATCATCCAAACGGATGATGTTATTTCTTTTCGGCCAGCGGAAGCAGTAAACCGCCGGTAATATTTCCTGCCGTAATGACAAGCAGACAGAGAATTGTGTGTACGTTCCATGCACCTGCCATACCGAAGTAGAACATATCGGCAATGCAGTGTTCGAATCCGCAAAGAATGAATCCTCCCACACACAGAAACAAGCCGAGGTATTTGCCAGGTTCATGGGTATTGGTTCTGAAACCGTCAACGGCAACGTACATCAGGATATTGCAGAAGATTCCCAGCACAAATAAACTCAAGTAGGAATCGTTGGTTTTGGCAGCAGACAGGATGGCTGCCTTTTCCTGTAATGCCGGAGCAACGCGGGTAACTGTCATCAGAATGGCCGTCAGGTTGGTGCCGAGAAGATTGCCAAGCCAGATGATAACCAGTTGCAGGTAGTTTTTTTCTTTCAGTACGTATCCGATTTTACCGGTGAATAAGAAATATCCCCGGGTGCAGATCGTAAACAATCCTAACGTAAACAACAGGGCACCGGTGACCTTGTTGTCAACGGACAGGAAGATGACACCGCCGATGCCGATGGCAATGCCGGCTAATGTGCTTTTGATTAATGTTTCTTTCCAATTCATACAATGTCCTCCTGATGATAAGAAAGGGCAGTCCGTAACTGCCCGTTTTGTTGATTCCGGTTACCGCATGTATGCGGATTTCTGACTAGTCAAGTGAAAATTCACTGTCGGTATCCATATTCAGTAAATTGAATACGTCATTCAGTTCGTCATCCGTTAAATCCGCTTGCGGCAGATCCACAGGTTGACGGAACAATACAGAATCTTCGTTTACCGGCTGGTGGAAATAAACCGGTTCTTCGTTTGCCGGCTGGTAATATAACACAGGTTCTTCTTCCACAGGCTGCGGTTCTTCCGCTTCCTCATACGACAAGTGTTCTTCCGGTTCGTCGTATTGTTCGTATTCGTCATATTCATGCTGGCAATCGTAAGCATACTTCAGCAAGGCCAGCTGTGATTTGGCATCCAGGATTTCCCCGCGGTTAATCATCTGCAGGGCTTCTTCCAACGGAATCAGGTATACGTCTAAAAACTCGTCTTCATCCGGTTTCTGATCAACCGGAACCAGATCTTTGGCAAGATAAATATAAATGGTTTCCGTAAAGCATCCCGGTGAGGAATACATCATGGTCAACGGAACAAACGTTCCGGCATCCATGCCGATTTCTTCCCGTAATTCCCGTAAACCGCAGTACCGCGGATTTTCGTTACCGTTCCGTTTGCCGGCAGGAAGTTCAAACGTTTCCATTCCTAACGGGTAACGATATTGTCTGACCATATATACCTTATCATCTTCTGTAACCGGTAATATACATACGCCGCCGTCGTGTTCGATGACTTCACGGGTAGCGGTATTTCCGTTTTCCAATTCTACTTCATCAACGTGCACACTGAAAATTCTGCCCACGAATTTTGTTTCTTCTGATATTGTACGTTCAAAATGTGACATAATGACCCTTCTTTCTTGCATATCATTTTATCACGCAAATTGAAAAAGAAACAGTATTGTTTTTTAACAGGAAATTAAAAACGACGGACTATAGAGAAAGTAAGAGGTGAAGACTATGAATTTGACGTTTAAAGAAAAGGATTCGCTGGTACGCTTTGTGTTCCGTCAGCAGAAGGAAATCGTGTTCCGGCAGAAAAACAGTCTGCAGGATCCGCAGGTTCCGTATGAAGTCAGTGAAAAACTGAAAAACCAGATTCAGTGTGCGTATGAATTGTGCAGTACGGATGTCCGGGACTTTTTACGTCAGGAGTATATGGAAGGGAACCCGACGGACTGGTGGATGGAATACTACAGCCGGTCTTCCTATTACCGTATAAAAGGGAAGGCAATGGATGAATTTTTACATTGCTTACAAGGGTAAAAAATGATAAGATTTCTATGAGGTGAATATTCATGGATAATTTAGATTTGCTGAAGCGTTTGTTGGCGGAAAAGGTGAAAAATCCGGAGTCAATAACGCCGGATGCTACAATGAAGGACCTTGGGATTGATTCTCTGGACCTGGTGGACGTTGTGGTTTCAATGGAAGAGGAATTGGGGATTTCTTTTGAAGACGACGAACTGCTGGGCTTGAAATCAGTTCAGGATGTATTGAATTTAGTAGACAAGAAAACAAAATAATAGGAAAGAGGACAAGAACATGTTAAAAGGTATTGCCGCTAGTGCCGGCGTCTCAATCGCAAAAGTTTACAAATTGGAAACACCTGTCGTATTTGTTACGGATGAAAAGATTTCCGATGTGGAAGCTGAAGTTGCCAAGTTTAATGCTGCTATGGAAAAGACCATTGCGGATATCGAAGGTATTAAGGATCGTGCAACGAAGGCCGGACGTTTGTCTGCAGAAGAAATCGCTGTATTTGATGCTCATCTGATGATGGTTCAGGACCCGGAACTGGCTGGTCAGATTGTTTCCATGATTAAGGATCAGTCCGTAAATGCCGGATATGCTACCGAACTGGTCAGCAATATGATGGTTATGATGTTCGAATCAATGGATAATGATTATTTCAGAGAAAGAGCAGCTGACGTTAAGGACGTTACGTTCCGTCTGAAAGCGAACATTTTGGGTGTAATGATTCCGGATTTAACCGCTATCGATGAAGAATCCATTATCGTTGCGCACGATTTGACTCCGTCCGATACCGCACAGCTGAACGAATTCGTAAGAGGTTTCGCTACGGAAATCGGTGGTAAGACATCTCACTCCGCAATCATGGCGAACTCTCTGGAAATCCCTGCCGTTGTAGGTTGTGCCGGTGTTCTTGGTGCTGTTAAGACAGGTGATATGCTGGCTTTGGATGCTTTGGATGGTTTTGTAGTAGTAAATCCTACGGAAGAAGAAGTTGCTGCATACAAGGCTAAGGCAGAAGCTTACGCAAAAGAAAAAGAAGAATTGAAAGTATTGGTTAACGAACCATCCGTTACGACTGACGGTCATCATGTGGAACTGGCAGGTAACATCGGCGGATTCAAGGACGTTGCCGGCGTATTGAAGAACGGTGGCGAAGGTGTCGGATTGTTCCGTACCGAATTCTTATACATGGATGCCGAAGACTGGCCGACGGAAGAAGAACAGTTTATTGCCTACAGACAGGTACTGGAAGGTATGCAAGGCAAGAAGGTTGTTGTCCGTACGTTGGATATCGGTGGTGACAAGCATCTGAAGTATTATGATTTCCCTGAAGAAATGAACCCGTTCTTAGGTTACCGTGCAATTCGTTTGTGTTTGGATCAGAAGGATATTTTCCGTACACAGTTGCGTGCATTGTGCCGTGCTTCCGTTTACGGTCAATTGTGCATCATGTTCCCGATGATTGCTACGGTTCAGGAATTCCGGGATGCCAAGGCAATCTATGAAGAAGAAAAAGCAAAATTACTGGCAGAAGGTGTTGCCGTTGCCGATAACATTCAGGTTGGTATGATGGTTGAAATTCCGGCCGCTGCCGTATTGGCGGATCAGTTTGCGAAGTATGCGGATTTCTTCTCCATCGGAACCAACGACTTGATTCAATACTCTATGGCTGCTGACCGTATGAGCCAGAAGGTTGCTTACCTGTATCAACCATGGAACCCATCTATCCTTCGTCTGATTAAGATGACAATCGAAGGCGCTCACAAAGAAGGTAAGTGGGCAGGTATGTGCGGTGCTATGGCCGGTGAACCGAATGCTGTTCCTATCCTGTTGGGATTGGGTCTGGATGAATTCTCTATGAGTGCTTCCCAGATTCTGAAGGCTCGCAGAATTGTGAAGTCTTTGAACAAGAAAGACGCTGAAGCATTGGCTGCAAAGGCAGTTGCCTGCGATACAGCGGATGAAGTATTGGCTCTGGTTAAGAATACATTGAAGTAACAGTTTTCCCAAAGGGGTATCGGTTGTATAAAAAGATACCCCTTTTCTTTTCTGAAAAAGGAGGAAATCCGTATGGAATATTCAAGCGGAGCAGTTGTTTTCTATATTGAAAACGATGTGACGTATTTTGTGATGATTCAGGAGTTAAGCGGAAACTGGGGATTTCCTAAAGGGCACTGTGAGGGGACAGAGACCTTAAAAGAAACGGCAGTACGGGAGATTCAGGAAGAGATTGATGCCGAAGTGACTTTCCCGATTCCGTTTGAACGAACAATCAAGTATGTATTATATGAACAACAGACCGAAAAAGAAGTCACCTACTATCTGGCACAGACTTCCACCAGGAAGTTTACCAAAGCCGATGACATTCTGGATTTACAGGTTTGTCCGTATTCCGAAGCGGATCAATTGCTGGGGTTTACGGATCTGAAGACAATATTGCGGGATGCCTATCAGGAAATTGCCCGTCAAAAAAGAAGACTCGTATGAGTCTTCTTTCTTATTTTGCGTTGAGTTTGAATGATAATTTAACCGGATTGTGATCGGAGTACGCGTAATTCGTATCAAT
>JABUSI010000368.1 GCA_021442745.1 Erysipelotrichaceae bacterium
ATGGCATAACAGCACTTTCCGGTACATATCCCGGAAATACTTGGCTTTGAACGTAATGAAATCTTCGAAGTCCTTTACCGTTCCCATGGTAAACTCCGCTTTTGCGCAATCGGCATCTACGGTAATCGTAATATCGGATATCCTCTGAAAAGTATACGTATAGGTGAACCCTTGGGAAGGGGTTTGGTTCCATACGATGGTATAGGTGTGTTTTTTCGGCATAGTTGTATCCTCCTTCACGTATTACCTAATCAATCTGAATATGGTAAATCGATGCGTCGGCTTCTTCTCCGGTTATTTCCTTGAAAGCCTTGACGTATTCTGTCAATTGATTGTGATACTTTTCATCCAGATCCGTGCCATCCAGATTTGTCTTATAGTCGATAATATGCCACTTACCGGCTTTACGGTAAATGACGTCTATAATACCTTCCCAGACGGTAACGGTTCCGTCCTCATCCTCTTTAAAAGAGAACGGCATTTCGCAATACACTTCGTCAGCAGTCAGTAACGTATTCAAAACGTTCTTCTCTGTTCCGTTTGTCTGTTCATATCCACCGGTTCTGACGGTTTCTGCCACTTTATATAACGCAGAAATAAAATCGTTTTCATACCCGTTGATTTCCGGAACAGCGTATTCGTCAACAATTTCCCGGACTGCCATCTTAACATTCACCATGTTTCCGGATACAACAAGAACTTCCATCAACCGGTGTACCATCGTTCCTAATACTGTCGGGAACTTATGTACGGTAGATTTCGTGTCATCTTTTTCCACGACTTCATCCGTATCCCCACCGGCATGCTTAGACAGGATTTTTTCTTTGGATGGCGTTTTATATTCATATGTGGATTCTTTCTTAGCTTCGTTCTTTTTAAGAATATTTTCCCGGTCTGCCAACTTGTATAATTCTGAAGATTCACTCTTGATAATATCAGGTTTTTCCGGCTGTGGATTCATAGAAACATTACTAAAGAAATCAGTATCATATCCGTATGGTACTTCTTTATTTCCGTTTTTTATTTGAATTAACGGTTTCCATGTATAGGTATCATCCGAAACCTGATCCGGATTCTTTTTTGATTTTTGTTTTTTCAACTTAGAGATAATCAAAGCATTTTTCGCTCTTGTTGCAGCAACATATACCAGACGTTTCGTTTCCTCTTTCAAAACTTCTTTTTCCCAATTCTTTATATCTTCATTTATTGTGTTTGTACTTACTCTGGTATCATCTTCATTTTTTATACAGAAAACATGAAGTTCTGAACCCTCTTGGCTTATGCTTAATTCCGGATCTTTTGCCTTTTCGTATGCCTGCGCCAAAATAACCACAGGTGCTTCCAATCCCTTAACTTTATGAAGGTTGGCCATACGAACACAATCCTTGGTATCATCTAAACTCAGGCATCTTTCCTCTTCGGACAATCCATCAACTAATCCTTTTAAATAGTCAGCACCATCTTTAAGTGAAACAATGATGCCACTCTTTTCATTGTTTCTTAACAGTTCCAACGCATAGAAAAGAATCTCCAGTTTTTCTGCGTTAACGTAATTGTAAATTTTTATTTCATTCATTATTTGTTCAAACAAAATGGAACTTGAACAGGAATTGAACACATATTTCTTACGCAATTCGATTAAATCACTTATTGTTTTCTCCACTGTTCCCGCTTCCGGATTCTTGCCGGTTTCATTCAAAGACAATACCTTTTTTCCTGTTTTCGTCAGATATACAGAAATATCAGACTTTGAATGTTTGTACACTTTTCCTGTTAATACCTTGAATAGTGATAAAGAATCTGAAGTATTTACGAGCACATTAAAGATTTCAGAACATTCCACTAATGCTTCCGTACTTTCAAACAAAACTTTTCCTTCTACTTTAGCAGGAATTCCCTCTCTCTTCAGTTCTTCCAGAATCGGAGAAAGACTCTTCTTATTTTTCGTGATGACCATGATATCACTGTATGTAATTTTCTCAGGCACAGTCTCTCCTGATTCGTTCTTTTTCAAGATAGTGTACGCAGAATTATTAACCAATCTCTTTATAATCTCCGTAACACGTTTTGAATCTGTCTTTTCCAGATAATCTGGTTGCGCCATAAGGGTTTTCCCATAAATTTCATAAGAGTAGATACCCGTAAATTCTGTATCTTCTTTTGCGTCCGCTAAAGGTATTTCTTCATACCTGCTTTGCAATCCCTCTTTTTCTTCCAGAAGATTAGGAAATACACGATTGAAATAGTTTCGTAGTTTTTTGGTCGAGCGGAAATTTCTTGTTAGTTGTAAAACTTGCCCGACTCCGTTTTCAAACAACTCCTTAACGTTTTTAAATGATGAAATATCTGCACCTCTGAACCGATAAATTGATTGCTTCGGATCACCTACCACAAACATAGAACCTTTTCTCGGATTACACTCTTTCCAATTGCTTACCGGGTTTTCTGATGAAAGATAAAAGAATATCTCTGCCTGAATCGGATTGGTATCCTGGAACTCATCAATCAGAAAATACGAGTGTCTGTTGTAAATATAGTTAATCAGTTTTCCTTCTGATTCCGCATCCTTTTTCAACGCATTTCTGAAATAATACAATGCATCAAAAAAAGTAAGCAGTCCTTTTTCCTTCATTTCTTTCTCTGTTACACCTATGCACTCTTGAAAGAACGTCATGGAAATCTCATATTGGATAGTTGACAATTGATCACATAATCCGTTTTCCTGTCCTGTTATTAATTCGTACCATTGTCCTCTGCTTGTCACATGTTCGTCAATAATATCACTCAGTTTAAATTCTAACTTTTCATCTTCAATCGGATATGTCAATCTGATTTCTTTTGTATCTTTAATGGCTTTTAAAACAGCCGGAAAACTATAGTCCCAATCACTCTTAATCGCATACAGTGCCTTTTCGAGGTTATCCCAAGCCTTTTCACTACTTGCGTTTCCCACATATTGCAGTTTCTCTTTGTTTCTTATTAGTATTTCAAATCCATTAATCAAGGCGGATTTGTCTGTACCGTACTCTTCTTTCATACAGAAACTGTCTCTTTTCGAAAAAACCAAACCATAGTTTCTTCTGTTCATTACAAGTTCCATGCCCTTAACGAACGTTTCTTCCGGATTTTTGTGAACACGAGAGAATTCTTTTGCCAGATTGCTTAGCTTGGTTTCATACTTTCCCGCCAGAATATCCACATACAACTGCTTAAAGATGCTTTTTTGTTCTGCATCTGTGATTATTCTTTGATCGGAAGGGACTCCCATCTCAGTCGGATGTTCCGCCAAGATTTTCCCGCAGAACGCATCAATGGTTCCCATAAAACACAAATCGATATCCTTCAATGCCTCTTCACAACGTTTTCTTGATTCTTCGGTAGATTTAGGCAAATCTGTCTTTTCATCTGCCGTCATGGGATTGCTTCTTTTTGTCAGCAAGGCCTGAAATCTTTCATAGAATTCTTTTGCGGCTGCTTTTGTAAAGGTAATGGCACAAATCCGGGAAATGTCTCTTCCTTCTTCTACCATTCTGACCATCCGGTTGACCAGTGCAGTAGTCTTCCCGCTACCTGCACCGGCTTCGACAAAGAAGTTTTCATCAATATCATTTATGATTTGTTGACGTGCGTATTGATCTTTATCCTGAATTACCGCTGTATTATTCATCATCTTGGCCATCTCCTTTCTGTATTCCGCAAATATCTTTATATTTACAGTATTTGCATACACCATCATCCGTAGCGAAAGAATACTCACCGGATTCCAGTGCATTCCTGAATGTATTCAATTTCTCTGTCAGTCTTTCTTTTACAGCTTCATCATAGTTGCAACAGACGGTTTTTCCCATCCGAATGTAACGATACTCAACATGATCCACAGGTTTTCCGTTGCGTTCCAGCATATAGGCATACAGAATACCCTGCAGGCAGGTATCCAAATCATTTTCGACATGCTTTACCGTTGCCCCGGTCTTATAGTCTACAATTGTCCGCTTGTTTGATGAACCGTTTAATTCGACTCTGTCCGGATAACCGTGCAAACGAATACCGGTTTCTTCGTGAGTGCATTGAATTTCCACTTCTTTTGTTTCCACAATACTGTTTTCCGTTTCCATGTCAAATCCGTTTTTCATCATATCCAGGAATCGGTTTTTCTCAATGTCTACCTTGTCTGCAACCACCGGACGATGCTGTTTTACATAAGTATCAAAGTATTTACCTGCTACTTCCAGAAACTTCTCTGCCGATTCTTCACTACTGCGTATTTCCATCATTGTATGTGCAATATTCCCCAGTTCGATTGCCGGAACAATCTCAAACAGTTTGTCCTCTTCCGGTTCCGGGATACCAAGCACATACTTGAACAAGAACTTCTGCGGACATTCAAAGAACTTTTCCAAAGCACTTGGAGAATACTCTTGCTCCAGGCTACCTTTCACGATATCTTCCGCAACTTCTTCTTGTTTATTTGACGGTACGATTTCATTACCGCTCAAAAATGCTTTACCGATTTCCCTTGTCACAGAAATATCCGGGGCAAAATACCCGATATTATGAATATCTTCTCTCATATCTTCCAGTGTTGCGTTATCCCCATGTTCCTTCCTGTATATTTCAAACATCAAAGAAGAAGGATTGTCTTTCTTCAGTTCTGATGCGTTATATCCGGCATAGGAAATGTGAATTTTTGAGTTCTGATTGCTGTAGGTCTGCAGTAAACTCCAGAAAGTATCTTTCCGTTTGTTCACTTCCCCTTCTGACGTTAACATATCCGTATTTTCAAATTGTCTGAAATCATCATCCAGAAGCAGATAGTTTTCTTTCGGTGCTCCCGGATAATTGGTCGCACTGAAACCGACAATATACAAATTGTCTCTTACCGTATTCAAAGCTCCTTTGAAATCCGTAATATGAATCTTTCCGCTTTCACTGATCTGGTTGCAGACGTTCATGCTCATTACACTTGGGATGACTTCTTTTATATTTTCCCCAAAGCCGGCATTCCGGATGGCTGCCAGTTCCCTGTAAATCGATAATCTGGCAGAGTTGTCCAGTTGCATCAGAAGACTGTTTCCTGTCTTTCTTACCGTTGCATACGTATTGATAAA
>JABUSI010000006.1 GCA_021442745.1 Erysipelotrichaceae bacterium
TAACTTCTTCCCCAGGAAGATTCATTGGCACTGATGGACAGCAGCAACAACGGGTTGATTCCGTAAATCTGCTGCATCTGCATGAAATAGCTGCCGGAACCGTATAACAGGGATTGGTTGGATAACGGATAGGTTGATTCTCCGTTCTGTGCCGTACTGTAGTACGTATAAGCCGGCTGGGTATACCCTTTTGCCCGTAAGTAGGAGTCAATATCACTGGCCGTATAGTTGGTGGTGGAATGGAACGGTAAGAACTGATAATAGTTAAACCACGGGGCATCCGCATTGACTGCATGGGTACTGACACTTTTTTCCAGATCGTCAATCAAATCGGTATATTTCGTATAGAAATAATGTCCGTCATAGCTGTAGTATTTCTTTCCTGCTTCCATAAATTCCGGTGCAACGCCGATATTTAAGGAAGACTGGGAAGAGAAGTACGCGAAATAATGACGAAGGTTTCCGTTTGTGTCGGCAACGTAGTAATTCAACGGTGCAGCCACGCTGATCGGAACGATTTCGTATTGTGTGTTATCGTTTCTTGTCTTGTTTACCCTTCCTCGTAATCCGGAAACGACGGTTACCGCTTTGGAGGAAGTGGAACCGGTCACGATGTATGGTCCTTCTGCGGTATAGAAGCCGTTGAAATAGTCTGCGGTGGAATTGTATGTACCGTCTGTCTTCTGTGCATAAATGTAAGAATTGACGGAAGAGGAACCGACGGCGGTAAAATCCAGGGTAGCATACTTGCAGGCAACAATCTTACTGCCCTTGAACAAGGTTGCTACGTTGGTGGAAGTGGATTTCTGTTTATTCATTAAGGTTACGCCGGCGGAATACGAATCGACGGTTCCGACCATGGTAACGTTGGAAGAGCTTTTTACCATTCCGACCCAGTATCCGGAATCCTGTGCGGTATAGGCACTGACGGTTTGCGTACGGGAAGGAATGATTAAGGAAGCGGACAGCAAAAGACTGAAAAAAAGTAATGTGATTTTCTTCATACCTGCCCTCCTTTTTCGCAAAATCTAAACCTTATTATATATAATAACCGAACATTTGTACACGAATGCTTACTAAATGTTCATTTTTACAGCCGTAAAGGTTGACGAATGAAAGCGGTATATTGTATAATCTTTTACGCAATTGCTCAATTTGTATAAAAAGATAGAAACTGGAGGTGTATCTTATGAAAAGAACATATCAACCGAGCAAAAGAAAACACCAAAAGACACACGGCTTCAGAGCCAGAATGAAAACAGTCGGCGGTCGTAAAGTGTTGGCCCGTAGACGCGCAAAAGGAAGAAAAGTTTTGTCAGCGTAAAAAAAGTCACCATTCGGTGATTTTTTTTCTCATTAGAGAAACATGAAAAAAGATCGAAGAGTCAGAAAAAGTCAGGAATTTCAGGAGATTCTGTCAAAAGCGCAATACGTTTCCCGACCTTCGTTTGTGATTTATTACGAAGAAAAGAAACAGCAGCAGAATCGGATCGGAATTTCCGTAGGCAAGAAATTGGGTAATGCCGTACACCGGAATTTAATCAAGCGGCAAGTCAGAATGATGATGCAGGAAACGGAAGCATTGGCGCTGGATTGCGACATGATTGTAATTGTCCGCAGAGGATATCTCAAAAATGATTATGCGATGAATAAAAAGTGTTTGGAAACCATGCTCGAAACTGTTAAAATAAGAGCATAGACTGACCATAAAGGAGAAATTGAAAAATGAAGAAACTATCGAACAGGAAGTTGATGTTACTTCTGATTGCCGTTGCGTTTTTGCTGGTGGCTACCGGATGTCAGAACAATATGGATCCGACAACGCACCAGACGTTACCGGAAAAGATAATCTACCTTACTACTGCATGGGGTGATATGTGGAAGAGCGAAGGCTTGTTTACATCCCTGATTGTGTATCCGCTGGCACAGATGATTAACTTCTTCTCACAATACCTGGGTGTCGTTATGGGTATCGTCCTGACCACGGTATTGGTTAACGTATTGACATTGGCTTTGTCTAAGAAGTCTACGATCGATATGCAGAAGATTCAGATGTTGCAGCCGGAATTGCAGAAGATTCAGGCAAAGTATGAAGGCAAGGATGACGATGCTTCCAAGATGAAACAGGCATCCGAAATGCAGGCTTTGTACAACAAGCATGGTGTGAACCCGTTGGGTTCCATCGTAACTCCGTTCTTACAATTGCCGATTATGATGGCAATGTATTATGCGGTTCAGAGAGCTGCTGCTGTCTGCCAGGGTTCCATTATGGGTACGGAATTGATTCTGACCCCGATGGATGGTTTGAAGAACGGCGGTATCATCTTAATTGTGATTTACATCCTGATGGGTGTATGTCAGTTCCTTTCTATCAAGACACCGCAATGGCTGGCTGATAAGAAGCAGAAAGAAATGAAGAAGAAATCCTATGATAAGAATCAGAAGAATCCGAGCAACGGTATGATGACATACGGTATGCTGGCAATGATTCTGATTATCGCAGTGAACTGGCCGACGGCTATGTCCCTGTACTGGATGGTATCTTCTTTGGTTAACGTTATCAAGACATTGTATATTCAGAAGAGGTATGTAGACTAATGGTTAGAAGAGAAGGTAAGACACTGGAAGAAGTTCTCAGTGAATACGCATCGGAAAAGGGTGTGGATGTTTCGACCATTACTTCCTCTGTTGTAGAAGAAAAACAAGGCTTTCTGGGATTGCGCAAATCCGTTGTTGTGGATCTGTATTGCGAAAAGGACATTGAAGATTTCCTTTTCAATTATCTGAATGATTTCTTTGACGGATTGGAACTGGAAGTGGATATCGATATTACGAAGAATGAAGAAGACGGTTATGAAGTTATGCTGAATGCGGATAATAACGCAATTATTATCGGTAAGGGCGGACAGACGCTGCAGGCTTTGAATATCGTGGTTCGTTCCGCATTGTCCAATCAGTTCAAGAAGCGTGTCAAAGTATTGATTGACATCAATAACTATAAGGAAGAACGGTATGAAAAAGTTCGTCTGATGGCAAGAAGAGTGGCAAAGACGGTGCAGAGAACGCATGTTTCCGCATTGCTTGACCCGATGCCGAATGACGAAAGAAAAGTCATTCACCAGTATCTGTCCAATATGGCGAACATTAAGACAGAATCGGAAGGTGAAGGTAAGAACCGTCGTCTGAGAATCAGTTATACTGACAGTAAAGAATAGTTTTTATGACTATTCTTTTTTGTCGAAGAAGGAGGTTGTGGTATGAAGTTGATAGTGGGTCTGGGCAATCCGGATGAGAAGTATGACCAGACGCGTCATAATACGGGTTTTATGGTCATGGATCTGATTTCCGGGGAAATGAATACGCCGATCACACAGAAGAAGTTTAACGCGTTATTGGGCTCAACTACGGTTAAGGGGGAGAAAGTCTTGTTGATGAAACCTCTGACGTATATGAATCTGTCCGGTGATGCGATTGTTGCCGCAATGAATTATTACCATATCGAACCGAAGGATCTGTGTGTCATTTATGACGATATGGATTTACCGTGCGGGAAAATCCGTTTACGGGAACAGGGAAGTGCCGGCGGACATAACGGAATGAAGAGTATCATTGCGAACTTGCATACGGATGCTTTTCCGAGAATCCGGGTAGGGATTGATAAGCATGAATTTGCGGATACGGTGGATTACGTATTGGGAAGATTTACAAAAGAACAGAGAGAATTGCTGGATCCGGCTATGGAAAAGGCTGCGAAGGCGGCCATTGCGTTTTGTACGATGAAGTTTCAGGACGTTATGAACCGGTATAACCGGTAGGAGTCATTATGGATTTATTGGGATTGTTTGAGACCAACTCGGCAGTCAAGGCGTTGTCGTCAGGTACACCGGGGCTCTTTATGATGAATCCTCAGGAAGAAGCGCTGATTACAGGGGCTTCTTTTCGTCGTATGGGACGGAATATGGTACTGGTGAAACCGAATTTGTATCAGGCACAGGACCTGTATAATCGTTTGTACGGGTTACTGGGTGATGATGTGTTGTTGTATGCCGTGGAAGAATCCCTGCAGGTAGAAGCGATTGCGTCAAGTCCGGAAACGAATGCGAAGAAACTGGAAACGCTGATTACCCTTCTGCAGTCGGAAAGACCGGTATTGTGTGTAACGCATGCGGCAGCGGTTGTGCGGTATTTGCCGCAACCGGAGTGGTTTACGCATTGTATGCTGACGATTCGGACGGATGAAACGTATGATATGGAAACGTTAAAGAAGCAACTGGCGGATGCGGGATACCGGTATGCGAAACGGGTGGATTCTCCGATGACCTTCAGTTTCCGTGGGGAAGTCGTTGACGTATTCTCCACGCAATACGAACAACCGATCCGGATTGAATTCTTTGACGATGTCATTGACAGTATCCGTACGTTTGATGCGGTTACGCAGCGGACAACGGGTGTGGTAGACCACATTACGATTGCCCCGGCTACGGATCTGTTGTTTACGGAAGAAGAACGGAAACAACTGGAAATTGCGGTCAGAGAGAAACTGGAAAAAGATAAAAAAGGTCTGGACCAGTGGGATGGTGAAGAACTGGAAAGTCTTGTGTATCAGGATTTAGACATGATTGCGCAGCATTCCTCGATGAATTCACTGTATAAATACCGTTGTTATCTGGAGAACCAGGCAACGGTGCTGGATTATATAAAGAATCCTTATGTGGTTTTATCATGTAAAGAAGAAGTAAAGGAACATCTGCTTCATGTGAATGAAGAGACGATTCAATATATCCGGGAATTGTATCAGGCAAAGAAAGCATTGCTGAAGTTTATGGTTTTTGCGGAATTACAGGATGTATTATCGGGAAAAACAACGTATGAAATCAGCAAGTTTGAGCCGATCCGGGAGGGAATCCGGACGCATGTTCATCCGGTCAGTTTACCGGAACTGACATTATCACTGGCGTTGCAGGAGATTTGTAAGGAAGCGAAAGAACACCGGGTACTGTTGTGTCTGCAACAGGATGGTATCCGGAAAGTGATTGACGAATGCATGAAATGGGATATTCCGTACGTGATTGTCGGTGA
>JABUSI010000431.1 GCA_021442745.1 Erysipelotrichaceae bacterium
AAGGATGCTGTTATTTATGGTGTAAACAAAGTTCATCGGGCAAACATTCAGTTTGAAGAGATTGCTTTTCGTTCTCCCGAAGTTCATACAAAGGAATTTACGGTTAACGTTTCCGGTGAGCGATTGGATCAGTTTGTCAGTGAACTGGCGAATGTTTCACGATCAAAAGCACAGACTTTCATTCGGTCTCATTTTGTAAAACGAAATGACAATGAACTTGTAAAGTGTGATGAATTATGCCATAATGGTGATACTGTATCCATTCGACATGTGGGTAAATTTAAAATAGGAGAAAAGATAACGATCACGAAACGAGGAAATCTGGTTATCAGAGTGTATCAGTATCTGTAGAAAGGGGTCTTACATATGTCATTGCGCTCAAGAGCGGCAGCAAGGCAAGCGGAATATCAGAAAATGCAGGAAGAAGCCGAAACGAACGACATTTTGGAAGAAAACCAGATGCTGAAAGAACAGCTTCTTCGGTATCAGCAACAAATCAAAACTGCGAATGAACAATTGGTTCTGATTAAACAGAGATATCAGGTACTGATAAACGAATTGACGCTGCGGGAAAAGGCTGCAGATGAAATTTCTCGTCTGGCTTTGAAAGAAGCGAACACAATTATAGAGACAGCGCAGGGAAATGCTGATATGATTATACAGGAGGCGTTGACAAATGCCAGAATGGTATTTGTTGAGATTGAACAGCTGACGAACAAAACCGAAGGAATGCGGACGGAAATCAAAGGAAAATTACAGAACATGGATAACATGCTGGAATCCTTTACGATGCCGGAAGTTCCGGATTTGGATTTGTTGATCGGAAAAACCAAAAGCGAAGAACAAGACGCGCTTGCCGAATAGAATTTACAGCGAGCCAATGAGGGTGTGAGATTGGTAAGGAAGTTCGGATAAGACATCACTTGGGAGCCGTTTGTTGAACTGAAGTAGACAAAACGTATGTCCGGCGTTAACGGATTTGAGGGCACATTAATTGATGTGAACTAAGGTGGTACCGCGTTTAGACGTCCTTAGAAATAAGGGCGTTTTTTATTTTAAGAAGGGGAGAGAAAAGACATGGATTACAAAGACACGTTGCACATGCCGAATACGGAATTTGAAATGAGAGGGAACCTTCCGAAGAAGGAACCTGGTTTCGTTGAACGCTGGCAAGAAGAAAATCTGTACAAGCAGATGATGAAGAAAAATGAGGGAAGACCGCAATTTTTCCTGCATGACGGTCCTCCGTATGCAAACGGAAACTTACACATGGGGACGGCAATGAACCGTGTGCTGAAGGATTTTATCGTCAAGAGTAAAAATATGAACGGTTACTATGCACCGTTCTATCCGGGATGGGATACACATGGCTTACCGATTGAAAATAAAATGCCTCAGCTGGGATACGACCGTAAAAAGATGAGTACGGAAGAATTCCGCAGCAAATGCGAAGAATATGCACATTCCCAGATTGATATCCAGAGAAATACGATGAAACGTCTGGGTACTTTGGCGGAATATGACAATCCGTACGTAACACTGACAAAGGATTTTGAAGCGGCTCAGGTACGTTCGTTTGCGAAGATGGCAATGAAGGGGTTAATCTACCAGGGGTTAAAGCCGATTTCCTGGTCACCGGAACGCGAAAGTGCCATTGCCGATTCCGAAACATATTATGAAGACAAGAAAGACCCGACGATTTACGTGGCATTTGACGTAGTGGACGGTAAAGGAGTTCTGACGGATGAACGGTTTGTCATCTGGACAACAACACCATGGACGATTCCGGCAAACCTGGCAATCAGTTTGCATCCGCGTTTGACCTATGCCGTAGTGGATACGGAAAAAGGTAAACTGATTGTATTGGAATCCAAGGTCAATGAATTATGTGATAAGTTCAAACTGGAAAAACGTAACGTAATTCGCACATTAAAGGGTGCAGAAATGGAATATGTAACCGTAAAGCATCCGTTCTACGACCGTACTTCCCTGATTATTGTAGGAGAACACGTTACGGACGAAGACGGTACCGGTTGTGTACATACCGCTCCGGGACATGGTATGGATGACTTTATAGTCGGTCAGAAATACGGCCTGGATGCATACTGTCCGGTTGATGAAAAGGGCTGTATGATGGAAAGTGCAGGTGCGGATCTTGCCGGACTGTTTGTTACGGATGCCAACAAGGTTGTTGTTCAGAAACTGGATGAATTAGGCGCTTTGATGGCCATGGAATGGATTGTGCACAGTTATCCTCACGATGACCGTACAAAGAAACCGATTATCTATCGTGCAACGGTACAATGGTTCGCATCTATCGCAAAAATCCGTGAAGAATTACTGGGAGAAATCAAGAACGTTAAATGGGAAAACGATTTCGGAGAAGTACGTCTGTACAATATGATTCGTGACCGTGGTGACTGGTGTATTTCCCGTCAGCGTGTATGGGGTGTTCCGATTCCGATTTTCTACAATGAAGACGGATCTCCGATTATGGATGAAGAAGTATTTGAACATGTTGCCAGGTTGTTTGAAGAACACGGATCCAATATCTGGTTCAGCAAAGATGCAAAGGAATTACTGCCGGCAAACTATACCAATGATAAGAGTCCGAACGGTAATTTCACAAAAGAAAAAGATATCATGGACGTATGGTTTGATTCCGGATCTTCCTGGAATACATTTGTATCCCGCGGATACGGATATCCGTGTGATCTGTATTTTGAAGGTTCCGATCAGTATCGGGGTTGGTTCAACTCTTCTCTGATTGTCGGTACGGCAGCAAACGGCGGTTCTCCGTATCGCAGTGTCTTATCTCACGGTTATGTTCTTGACGGAAAGGGAATCAAGATGTCCAAGTCCCTGGGTAACGTTGTGAATCCGATGGACGTTATCAATAAACTCGGTGCAGATATCCTGCGTCTGTGGGCAGCCAATATTGACTTCAAACAAGACGTTCGTGTTTCTGACGAAGGAAATAAGCAGGTATCTGAACAATACCGTAAAATCCGAAATACCTTCCGCTTTATGTTAGGAAATATCAATAAAGAGGATTTCCATCCGGAAACGGACAAAGTTGCCTATGAAAACCTGACGGCAACAGACAAGTATATGCTGGTTCGTCTGAATGAAATCGTAAAGACATGCCGCGAAGCGTATGAACGCTACAATTATCTGGAAGTTAACAACGAAATCACAAACTTCCTGACCAATACCGTAAGTTCTTTCTATATGGATTTTACAAAAGACATTCTTTACATTGAAAAGACAGATTCCTTACGCAGACGTCAGGTACAGACTGTTATTTACGAATGCGTTGGTGCTCTGGCTAAGTTACTGGCACCGATTCTGTCATTCACATCCGAAGAAATCTGGGATCATTACTGCGGAAACGACGGGAAGAGTATCTTTTTACAGGACTTTCCTGAAGTCGTAACGTATGCCGATGCCGATGTGTTAAAAGCTCAGTTTGATGCGTTCTTCGCTATCCGGTCAGACGTGAACAAAGCTTTGGAAGAAGCACGTAACGAAAAGGTAATCGGAAAGTCTCTGGAAGCAACCGTAACATTACATGTTAAAGATGAATATAAGCAAGGAATTGAAGGCTTTACGGAACAACAACTGGCACAGCTGTTTATTGTCAGTCACATTACGTTAGCTGAAAACGATAAGGAATATGACAGTGCATTCGTAACCGTTGCAAAGATGGAAGGACACGTATGTCCGAGATGCTGGAACGTTGTAACTTCCGTTGATGAAGACGGTTTGTGTGACCGTTGCCACAGCGTATTGCATGATTAACAGAAACGGGAACATTTCCCGTTTCTTTTCCAATCAGGAGGACGTATGGAACAGATTACATCTCTACAAAACAGCAAAGTAAAAGAATGGGCGAAATTACTTACCAAAAAACAACGGGATAAAACCGGTTTGTTTCTGGTGGAAGACGAACACCTTCTTGAGGAAGCTCATATGGCCGGCTTGCTGAAAGTAATGCTGGTACTTGATAATCAGAAATACGATGACGTACAGACGTATCAGGTGACGCCCCAGATACTGGAAAAACTGTCGGAAACGGTATCCAAAGCCCGTTGTATCGGAATCTGTCAGAAGCCGGTATATACGAAAGATGTCAGACACTGTATTCTTCTGGAAGACGTACAGGACCCGGGAAACGTCGGAACCATTATCCGGACGGCATATTCCTTTGGGTTTGATGCCTGTATTCTTACAAGCGGGTGTGCTGACGTATACAGTTCCAAAGTGATTCGTTCTACCCAAGGTGCCTTTTTTCATATGCCGGTTATTCATATGAAGGCGTCGGAAGCGATTTCGATGCTGAAACAAAAAGGAGTAACGGTAATCGGAACCTGTTTACAGGATTCCAAGCCGTTACAGGATGTGACATGTGAAGGTAGTGTGTGTCTGGTGATGGGTAACGAAGGATCCGGAATGAAAGAAGAAACCAGATCCCTGTGTGATATGCTGGTACGAATCGAAATGTCAAACTTTGAATCATTGAACGTTGCGGTAGCCGCAGGTATTGCTGCCTATACGTTCCGACGGTAAAAAACAATTGCAGTTTTTGAAAATACCGAGTATACTAACACTGTTAAAACGTTGATGAGGAACATAGGGAATCGAATCGTTTCTTAGAGAGAGAGGGTCACCGGCTGAAAACCTTCTTGAAACTGCGACCTGCATTCACCTCGGAGTGGGACCAATCCTCCCCGCAGAATTCTGCGTTAACAAGAAGAGAGCATTGTAGTTTTACAATGAATCAGAATGGTACCGCGACTTGTTCGTTTCTGAATGAGTGGCGGTTTTTATTTACGAAAGGGGAGTATATACATGTCCATCCAATGGGAAGAATTAAAAAGTCAGATTTTAGCGGATATTGCGAAAGCAGCAAGCAGCGCAGAAATCGAAAAACTGAAAGTTGACGTCTTATGGAAAAAGGGTCAGGTTCAGGCATTGATGCAACAAATGAAAACGTTGCTTCCGGAAGAAAGAAAAGAATTCGGAAAATCAGTGAATGAACTGAAACAGACTTTGGAAAAAGAATTTGC
>JABUSI010000302.1 GCA_021442745.1 Erysipelotrichaceae bacterium
GAACAGGAACAGATGTTTTTCATCTTCAAGGAGTTTATTTTGCGAGTCAGGTATTTGTAGTTATCACCGGACTGTACATAATGGCAAGGTACGTCAACCAAACCCGGAAGATACTCAAGCATATATTCCATTCCCGGTTCTTCCATGTTGAAATGCCCCATACTGATTGCAGATACGGAACCGTCCATCTGGCTTGAGTCAATAATGTATTCCGCCAATGTGAAGTCTACCATCTCCATTGCCAGGATACAATCGGCATCCCCGCGTCCTGCCTCCAGAATGTATTCGTTACCGTCCCCTAAAATATGCATAGGAATGATAACTTTTGAAACTTTGTTGGATAAATCACCGTAAATACGTACACCGTTTAACTCGAACGTATTAACTAGATGATTGGCAAGTTCTTCCACTGTTGTTTCCGGTAACACAAAACGCATCGGCTGTTCCTTATTGCCTGACATATACGGTAACCATCCCAATTTATTAGCTACGCCATAAAAAATGCCGTCTACCCAGCCTCCATCCATCGGGATTCCGGAATGAATGTAATCATGATCTCTCCATACCACAATTCCTGCTTCATCCAGTAAAGCGGCTTTTCTCATATACGTCGGATTCTTGCTGTTCTGCAACCATTCCTGATGGTCTCCATGATTATAGAATAAGGCTTCGTGACAGATAATCAGGTTAGCACCTAAATCTTTTGCCTGTCTGATTACTTCCATATTTGCCCAGCAAGTGGTGACGATACCCGTACATTCCACTTCCGGATTGCCATACAAAATCTTATCACGGGTTGTTTTTTCATCAATCGGTACCAATACATCCGTTTCACGGTTCATACGGACCAGGCCTTTATGATATTTCTTTACTGTTGCGATGACTTCACTGATTAACATAGTGTAACCTCTCTTTTTCTGTATTTATTATAAGCCGATTTCCGCAATAAAAAAAGAAGGACATTACGCCCTTCTAACGAATCACCAGTTTACCCCTGCCTTGTTCCTTCGATTCATACATAGCCTTATCGGCTTCTTCGTACATATCGTTGAACGACTTGGTCTGTTCTGTGGAAATAGTGGCACCCATGGAAACACCTTCTCCTCCCGGGATAGCCTTTACCGTTACGGAAACATGATTAAACAATTGTTTTGCACGTTCCCTGATGGTTTCGTTATTCACATTGGAATCAAAGAACATAGCCGCTGCAAATTCATCACCGCCCATACGACATGCCAGATCGTTCTTACGGAGAGAAGCCAGTATACTTTGGGAGACCACCAGCAAAAACTCATCTCCCATACGATGCCCGTACGTATCGTTATATTCTTTAAACTTATCGACATCCATCATAAGGAACAGTATTTTTTTCTTTCCTTTCAGCAATACTTCTTCCAGATCACTCATAAATGCAGAGTGTGTCAGTAATCCGGTCAGATCGTCCTGACGGTATTTCTTTTCCCATTGTTCCAGACGAACCTGTGCTTTCTTTTTTTCAATATGCATCATGTTACGGATGGAATACGTATCCGAAATATCCGCTACGATAATCTCCGAACGGTTAGCCATGACACCTGCATCAAAATACAGCCTTCCATAGCAGAATACATAAATCCAGGACCCGTTTTTCTTCTTCAGACGGTGTTCTATGTAGGCATAGGAATTTGCTGCTAATTGTCGGCTTACTTCTATCATATACTCCGTAACGTCTTCTTCCGGCAACAAATCCGTCTGTTTTATCTTTGCGGAAAGCACATCTTCAATGGTATACCCGGTTAATGTCGTAAACATATCATCTATTTCAATAATACAGTTATTCTCATCCAGGATATAGTGAGCCCGATCAATGGCATGTACTTTATCTTCTGTCTTATCCGGTTTATTTTCATGTTGCTTGTCATCTGCGGTTTCAAGATTGATTTCAGCCTGTATGTTTATTCCGTCTTCCTGCAGCATCTGGACAAATTCACTGACTATATACGGATCAAATTGTGTTCCTGCATTCTTCAGCAATTCACGTATCGCATACGACACGTTTCTTGCCTTTCTGTAATGGCGGTCGTTAATCATCGCATCGAAAGCATCCACAACCGCAATGATTCGTGATAACAGCGGGATGCTTTCCCGTGACAATCCATCCGGATATCCCTGACCGTCCCAGCGTTCATGGTGATATTTTATCGTCTCTGCAATATGAGAAAGGTCTTTGTTGCTCATCGCAATCTGATAGCCTTTTTCGGTATGCGATTTGATGGTATCCCACTCTTCGTTGGAAAGTTTTCCCGGTTTGTTCAGAATTTCCAGCGGGATTCCGATTTTTCCGATATCATGCAGTATACATAACAACGAAAGATTTCCCTGTTCAATATTGCTTAAGCCGATTCTTCTTCCCAGTTTTTTACCCAGCTCCTGTGTCCGTAGGACATGTTGTTCCGTATCTTCATCGCATTGTTGCAGCGCCCTGATTAAAGAAGCCAATGTTTCCGAATGGTTGGACTCCTTATCCAGAAGTTTCTTTGTACGCAATGCATTTTCCGTAACCTGTATAGCCGAAACGGTATCATATTCCGGCGGATCCACTTCCCCGATGGAATATTGGAATGAACCGGAAAACTGTTCGGAAATGATTTTGATTACGGATTCAATCTGAGCATCCGTCAGATAAAACGTTATCACTATCAGATGCGCGTCGCTTCCCCGCACAAAATACGACCCGTTCGGGAAGTACTCTTTCATCAGTTCAGACAATTCCTTAATCTGTTTGTTTCCGGCGCTGAATCCGTAAATTGTATTGGTAATGGAAAGGCGGTTAATATCCAGAACAGTAATCTTCATACGTTCCGGGTGCATATCCGGATTGTGTCCGACATAGGATTTGAAGTTTTCCCAGGCATGAAATCCTGTCAGCAAATCCACTTCCTGTGTTGCATCAATGAACACAAACATTTTCCCGACGGTATCATTATCCTTGTTTTTAATCAGACGGTAATTGCAGATAACCGGTGTTTTCATAGTGTTATCTCCGTAACACTGCACACTGAATGCATCGTCTGTCATACCGACGTTGTCTTCGATTCCTATTTGTTTCAGAAAATCATTCATCCGAAGATTATCATGAAAATTAACGTTTGGTAATAATGAAGATGCAACCTCATTTTTCAGAATCAAAACATCGCCGAAATCAAACAACACGATTCCCTGTATAATGTTATCGAAAATACTGCTCTTGAATTTGTTTAACAATCCGTGTTTCCGAAATACAAACGCCGCGTAATACATCATGGCAATCATGCTGGAATATCCGATTATACAAGGATCTAAAGTCTTTAAAAGCAAATGGTCGGGGAAATACATATTCAGAATACTCATCCCGAAAAAGTTAATAATCGTAAATTCAACATACCAGTATGTGATCCTGTATTCTCTCGGAATATGATTCATTTTTCTGATAATCATGGTTGATACTAAGCAAACCATTCCAACCGAGAACATAATGTGATAGAAAAATAACGGTTTGGCAACGTACCAATTCATCACAAACGGTTTGTCTATTTGCATGAATCCGAAATAGATTTCCGTAATCGGGTTAATAATCAGAAAAAATGCATCAACCGCAGACAATAAAAGTAATATACGATAAAAACCTGATTTTATAGTAAATCTGCTGTTTCTTGTAAATAAGGCTGTAAAAGGAACCAGACACATCAGAAGCATATCCACACTGAGAAACACGAGAGTAAAAAGAACAGACCGCACCGTATAATTCGTTACAGTAATTGAATGCACATAGAGCAGATCCAATAAGGCTGTAAATATACATGTACATGCCAGCCACCTGCCCTCTCTTGTTTTCTGGCGGAAGGAAAAATAAGCCACCGTCAGATCTGCAAAAAATATCAATCCTGACAGGATTCCGAATATACTTTGAAACATCTTAATCTCCTTTCTGCCCGTTTTTACAAATATTAATATAGTACAAAGGCGGATTATGTCAAATATTACGGTATATTTCGTTATATATCAGGGAATTTAATACTGACTTTTATACAAAAACTCAGAATAAGGAAGTAAAAACAGTTGGTTTTATATATTCAAATTCCATGTTACTATGTTTACGAATGATGAGGTGACTTATATGAAATACTTATTATGTGATGTCGGTGGTTCCAGTATTAAATATGCCGTCAGTGACGAAAACCATAATTTTGAAAAAAGCGGCAAGATTCCTACACCGGAGGATTCACTTGACCATTTCGTTGCTGTAATAACAAATCTTTATGAAGAAAACAACGACGTTTGCGGTATGGCACTCAGTATGCCCGGTCTGATTAACCCGGAAACCGGATACATGTTCACCGGCGGATCTTTACGCTACATTCAGAACCTGAATATGGTCAAACTTTTGCAGAAACATATCCCTGTCAAAATTACTATTGGTAATGACGCAAAATGTGCGGCACTTGCCGAACTCGGATTCGGATGTCTGAAAGGTGTCAGCGATGCTGTTGTCTGCGTATTGGGAACCGGCATCGGCGGATGCGTCATCGTTGACGGTAAGCCGGTTAACGGGAAGAATTTTTCAGCCGGAGAATTTTCCATGATTCAGACAGATAAAGACCACTACGGATTTGAACACATTTGGGCATCGCTGAGCGGTATAAAAGGATTATTGAATCACGTGAACGCTGCCAGAGGATGTGAAGAGAATATGTCAGGAGAACAAATATTCTTAGCCGCAAACAACAACGATGAAAAAGTTTTGCTTGGCGTATCCGAATTTGCAAAACACGTGGCATTCGAATTGTATAACCTGGTCGCAATCCTGAATCCCGAAGTTATCGCCATCGGCGGAGGAATCAGTATTCAGCCGTTATTAATCGATTTAATACGACAACATATGGAATCCATTAACAAAAGTATGGGTGATTTCTTCCATCTCCCAACGATTGTTCCTTGTAAATTTTTCAATGACGCCAATCTGATCGGTGCATTGCATCAGCATCTGCAATCAAAATAAACATCTTCAATTGAATAAAAAGTCAGGTTTCCTGACTTTTTTACTTAA
>JABUSI010000327.1 GCA_021442745.1 Erysipelotrichaceae bacterium
TGATTGTCGGCGGTAAAGGTCACCTGTGCACCGTTGGAACCGGCCTTGCCCCAGCCGCGGGATTCGCTGTTGCCGACAATGCGGATCAATGCACCTTCGGTTTCGTGATTGATGATTTCCACATCAGACAGATGCAGGATGGCAGACGTATTGGTGAAATAGAAGACGTCACCGTTGTTTGAGAGGAGTTGTCCGCCGTTCATGGTAAATTGTGCGGTACCGATTTCGGCATCGCCGGACATGGATTGATAAATCATCACGTTGTGGACGTTTTCGGCGGAACAGCTTCCCTTGTCGTCGCTCATATTACCGGACACGATACAATCGTTCAAAGTAATGGAGTTCTTTCCTTCGATGACTAAGGCTTCGGAGTTGGCTGCTGTTAAATTCGCATCGGAAACGGTAATGTCTGCAGTGGAATAAACGGCCGGAGAGTTATAGCCGTTGGAGGTGTACGTTCCGTTCTGAACAACAACCGTTCCGCCACCGCGGTCGGAACGAATGGCTGCAGAAGAGTTTCCGGACGTTGTTACGGTCAGATTGGTTGCGTGGGTTGTTCCGCCACCGGTTGTCTGAATACCGCCGGAATTGTCTTTGGTTGTGGTGATAACGGTATCGGAAATGTTGACTACGGTACCGGTACCGTAACTGAAGATGCCGTTTCCGTTCTGGGCAGATGTCGTTACGGTAGCGTTGGTAATGGTAACCTGTGCACCGTTTGTGGCCAGTAAGCCGGCATTGACGCCGTAGAAGTCACCGTTTTCGGTATTGGAAGTAGCACCTGACTGTTTGTCTGCCGTAACGTTTTCCAGCGTAACGGTGGCACCATCGATCCGCAGGGCGTTTTCATCATCACCGGTGGAGGTGTACGTATCACTGTATGTGCCGTCATCGGTAATCGTTGTGGCAGCCGTACCCTGTACGACTTCGTTGGAACCGCCGAAACCTCCCGGATTTCCGCCCGGCATGCCGTTATTCATAACCATAGCGGACATTACCTTGTTCTTTTCTCCGGTTTGCAGAATCAGGATGGTGTCAACGGTAACGGAATCCATGTTGATGTCTGTGTTTTTCAAGTCAAAGGTTGCGGTTTCGTCAGTAGCGGTAAATTGTTGCATACCACCTTGCATACCATCTTGCATGTTACCCGGTAATTCCGGCGGGTTTCCGCCAGACGGATTGTTGTCTTCTCCGTCCGGTTTTTCCGGTGGCTGTTCGTTGCTCTGTGGCATCTGCGGATTGTTTCCGTTCGGATTGTCACCACCCGGCATCTGAGACGGTTGCTGCATATCGCCCGGCATCTGACCGCCCGGCATTCCCGTCATCTCTCCTAACTGAAGAGTGACTTTGGTTCCTTTTACAGCCGTTACTTTTCCGGTAACGGTCTGATTGCTGTAATCTTTTTGTGTGTTGCAAGCAGTCAACGAACAAATGATGATTGCCATACATAAAAACAGTCGCAGTTTTTTCATATTGATATCCTCGGTTTCTGTTATCTTATGCATACACTGTAGTCTTCCAACATTAAATAAAGATGAAAATAACAGACATATGCACAGAAAAGGTATTTACATACAGTTTACGTGGTTTTGATATAATGCGGAAGACTTGGTATAATATACTGCGTCTGAAGGAGTGATTATTTTTGATTAAATTATTAGTGAGTGACCTGGACGGGACGTTTCTGATGCCCAAACCAATCAATGGGAAGACGGTCAGTGAAGAAAACTACAATGCCATGATGAAATTCCGGGAAGCGGGCGGAACGTTTGTGACAGCCAGCGGAAGACATCATGAGTTCTCGTATACATTAATGGAAGAACTGGGATTCAAGTTTGATATGATCGGTACCAACGGGGCAACCTTGATTCATAAGAACTGCCTGGTGGAACACAATCATCCGGAACGGCATATCGTCCGTAAGGTTGTGGAAGAGTTAACGAAGCCGGAATACGGGGATGATCTGGAAGTACTGGCAACGGATCTGTCGTTTACGTATATTTTCGGGGATCCGAAGTCCTGGGTTATGGACATGTTCATTGAGATTCAGAATAACGGATTGGGTGCGTCATTGACGGAGGTCCCGTTACTGGATTGGCTGAATGACCGGAAACGTCCGGATATTACCTGTTTAAGTGTGGCGGTAAAAGATCCGGCCAGACTGGACGAATGGATTGATTTTCTGCGGGAAAAGTTTGACCGGTATTTTGACATTTATGCCTCCAGTTCCCGTTTTATTGAAATGATGCGTCCGGGTATCAACAAGGGACACGGTGTTCGTTCGATTATGGCGTTGTACGGATTGGAAGAACATGAAGTTGCGGTTGTCGGAGATAACCAGAATGACATTTCGATGTTCTTTGCGACACCGAACAGCTATTGTATGGCAACGGCTAAACCGGCGGTACAGAAGTATGCTCATAAGGTTGTAAACAGCGTTGCCGAAGTCATCGAAGATATTATGAGGAAGAACGAAGCGGAGAGAATCAGCAAAGGAGGATTCTGATATGTTTACAAGTAAAAATATGAGAGCCAGGGCACGGGCGGTATTGAAGGATTATTACTGGCATTTATTGCCGCTGACCCTGATGCTTGTGATTCTAAAAGGCGGATTGTTCGGTGTGGATGCCGTAACGGATGAATATAACGACATTCATTATCTGTTTCGGGTATTAAACGAAAATTTCGAATTCCAGATGACACCGACCATTGCGAAATGGCTTGCCGTCGGTGGCGTCGCAGCGGCCATTCTTACCATTTTCTTTACCAGCGTATTGTCGTATGGTGTGAAAAACTGTTGTGTTGCCTGCTCGCGCGGTAAGTTTGATGACTATGACGTATTCTGCGGATTCCGGTCGGATTATCTTCATAAAGTATGGGTATTCTTCTTTACCGGTGTGAAAGTAGTCTTGTGGTCATTGCTGCTGATTATACCGGGACTTGTGAAGGCATACGAATACAGCATGATTCCGTATATTATGCACGACCATCCGGAATATACGACGAAAGAACTGTTTGCGGCATCCAAGAAGATTACTGCCGGAAACAAGATGAATCTGTTCAAACTGGACCTGTCCTTTATCGGATGGTACATTCTGGTGATGTTTCTGGATCTGTGGACGTTCGGATGTGCAAGTTTCTTCTTGAATCCGTATACCATGCAAGCCAATGCCGAAGCGTATCTGTATCTGGATGATTTCCGGAAAGAACCGGAACAGGAAGAACAATATATATGGGAACAAGCCGAGTAACATCGGCTTTTTTCATGAAAAGTGAAAATCAGGGAATGAAATTGGTGAAAAACACGGAATGAAAATAGCGAAAAACACGGAATGGAATTGATGAAAATCAGGGAATGGGGTATACTGTATACATGTAAGGAGGGATTTTCATGCTTACTCCGGAGGGATATAAGCCTCGGCTTAAGGAAAAGAAACTGGATGAATATCAGAAAGTGTTCGGAGCTGTCTGTATTGAGGGCCCGAAATTTTGCGGAAAAACCTGGATGGCAATGACCCGTTCAGAGAGTGCAGTGTATCTGGGAAATCCAAAGAATAATTTCCAGATGCGTACGATGGCGGAAATCAGCCCGGAATCGGTATTACAGGGACCGTATCCGAAATTGCTTGATGAGTGGCAGGAAGTGCCTCCGTTATGGGATGCGGTTCGCTTTTCGGTAGATCAGGGTACACAAAAAGGAATGTACCTGTTAACGGGTTCTGCGACGCCGAATCACAAGGGAATTCTTCATAGCGGTACGGGAAGAATCGGAAAACTGAAAATGAATACCATGTCTTTGTATGAGACGGGTGATTCTTCGGGACAGGTTTCCTTGAAGAGTCTGTTTGATGGTTCCTTTCAGCCGGTTGTAACGGATGAAGTCACAGTATCGCAACTGATTCATTACGTTGTCCGAGGAGGATGGCCGGGAAATTTGCAGACTCCTGCACAATTGAGCGGAGTTGTCGCAACCGAATATCTGAAGACCGTTGTTGATGACGATATGTATAAGACGGACGGTATCCGGAGAGATGCCGGAAGAATATGGGCACTTTTGCATTCTTTGGGAAGAAATGAATGTACGTTAGCCGGTAATACAACAATTCAAAGAGATATCAATGCGGCAGATGGTATGGAACTTGACACAAAGACAATTGCTCAGTATCTGGATATATTCACAAGATTATTCCTCCTTGACAATCAACCGGCATACAATCCGAATCTGCGTTCTTCCCGCCGGGTTCTGAAACAGGAAAAAAGGCATTTCACGGATCCGTCATTAGCCGTGGCGGCTCTCGGGGCGACGGAAGACATGTTGTATAACGATTTACAGACATTCGGATTTCTGTTTGAAAGTCTTTGTACACACGACTTGAAAATCTATGCGGAATATCATGACGCAAGCTTGTTTCATTTCCGTGATGAAAAAGGAAATGAAGCAGATGCGATTGTAGAATTTCCGGATGGAACATGGGGAGCATTCGAGGTGAAACTGGGGGCTAATAAAATCGAAGAGGCGGCTGCAAGTCTGTTGAAACTGAAGGCAATTATGGAAAAGGAATCCGATAAAGCACCGTCGGTTTTGTGTGTACTATGCGGAATGACAAACATGGCATATAAACGGCCGGATGGCGTATATGTTGTACCGATTACCGCATTGAAACCGTAGAAAGGGTTTGATATGTCTAAGGAACAAAAAGTAATACAGTATTACGTAACATGTAATACGTTAAAAAACGTCATTCGTACCGGATGGAAAGACTGGAATGTGAAACGGGAACGTCTGGAAAGTGTGGCGGAACATATTTTCGGGGTTCAGATGCTGGCCATTGCGATGATGTCGGAATATGAATATGACCTGGATATGATGAAGGTGGTATATATGCTGGCGATTCATGAACTGGGGGAAACGGTCATCGGGGATATTACGCAGTTTGATATGGACCACGAAGAAAAAGAACGGCTGGAACACGAAGCCGTTCATGCGATACTAAAAGATTTACTGGATGGGGAATATATTGAACAGTTGTTTCTGGAATTTGATGCACA
>JABUSI010000372.1 GCA_021442745.1 Erysipelotrichaceae bacterium
GCATTGATTCTCGGACAAAGGAGGGATGACCATGCTTGAAGTCAAAGACGTGTACTTCCGGTATCCGGCAACAAAACATAACGTACTGCAAGGTGTCAGCATGAGCCTGAATAAAGGCGAAATCGGCATTCTGTTAGGGACAAACGGAGCAGGAAAATCGACACTGTTTCAGACCATAACGGGTATCCGGAAACCGAATGCGGGAACCGTTCTTCTTGATGGTACGGATGTTTCTTCCCTTTCCTCTTCCGAACGTGCACAACGGATTTCGTACGTTCCGCAAACGGTAACCTTTGGGGAACTGACGGTGAAAGAAGCGGTTCTGACCGGAAGACTGCCGTATTTTCACTCCCATCCTTCCCGGGAAGACGAAGAGGCGACGGAAACTATTCTGGCAGAAATGAATCTCAGCGATTTCGGGGAACAATGGGCAGAGCGGTTATCCGGAGGGCAGAAACAGAAGGTTGCGATTGCCAGAGCACTTGTCGGCAATCCGCAATGCATGATATTTGATGAACCGACAAGAAATCTCGACCTGGCAAACCAGCGGTGGTTTATCAGGGAACTGAAACGTCTTACCGAAAAGAGAAACCTTTCCATTCTGTGTTCCCTGCATGATATCCGGGAAGCCTACGAACTAGGGGATCGGTTTTATTTTATGAAAGACGGTATCATCCGTTACAGCGGAGGGAAAGAACTGTTCACGGATGAAATTATTGAAGAAATCTATGGCATACGGGTTCACATAACCCATATAAACAATCAGATTATGATAACGGGAGGTAATGAACATGAGTAAAATATTAAAGAGTATTCTGGTACTGGCACTATTGCTGGCAACGGGATGTACGGCACAAGAAAAATCATTGTCAGCGGAAATAACCGTAACGGACCGGATCGGACGGGAAGTATCGGTTGTGCCGGGAAGTTATCAAAGGGTAGTTTGTATCGGTGCCGGTGCGTTACGGATGTATTCCTATATCGGTGATACGGCATTGTTATGCGGAGTAGAGGATATTGATAATACTGCTTTGGAACAACGTCCGAAGATGTTTGATGCCGCTGCCAGACCATACGTACTGGCGTATGGTGACGTATTTGAAACCCTTCCTTCCTGCGGCGTCGGTGGTCCGGCAGCACAGGTTGCGGAAGCGGAACAGATTCTGTCCTGCAATCCGGATATCGTGATTTCCGAATATGAAGATGTGGAAAAAGAAGATGCCTTGCAACAGCAACTCGGTATTCCGGTTATTACCCTGAAAACCGGTGCGGACGGTGTGTTCGGGGAAGAGTTTCTCGAAAGTATGAAACTGTTAGGTGTTGTGTTCAACAAACAGGACAAAGCGGAAACGTTAGTGAACTATGTGGAAAACGAAAAGAACGAGCTGCAAAACAGAACCGGAAATGTTGCCGAAGAGGATAAACCGTCCGTATACATCAGCGGACTGGGTAACTGGGGAACCACCAACCATCTGATGACAGCCGAGAAGTATGCAACTTTTGAAACCGTCAATGTGAAGAATGTCGTATCGGGACTGGGAATCAAAGGCATCGGAGAAATTGAAGAAGAAAAGTTTGTGGCACTGGGAGAAAACATGGACATGATGTTTATCGATGCGGCAGCCATCAAGAACATCATTCCGTTGTATAACGAAGATCCGTCTCTGTTTGATTCCTGTAAGGCATGGAACAATGGTGAGGTCTATCTGCAGATGGCATACAATGCGTATTACACCAACTATGAAATTGCGTTAGCCAATGCCTGGTTTATCGCCAAAACTGTATATCCGGACTTGTTTGCGGATATTGATATCGACGAAAAACTGAATGAAATCACGAAGGCATTTCTGGGTAAAGAATTAGCGGCGGAGATTTATATGTGTCCGGCAAGTTACGGCGGATATCAGAAAATCGATACGAAGGAGTTCTTCCGATGAACCTGCCGACAGACAAGGAAATCTTTTTATCGAATGTCCGTACGCAACTTTCGTATCATCCTCGTCTGCAACCGATGGATATGATCAAGTTTCTGTATCAGAGTACCTTTGGGGCGGAACATTTACTGAAAGAGCCGGATTATGCAAAACGGATGTTTGACGAGGAATGGGAACAAACTCCCGCAAACAATCAGCCGCTTACCGAACCGTTGTTTCAGGGATATGTGAGAGTGAACATCGGGGCGTGTAAGTTTCAGAATCTTGATAAGAACGTTGTGTGGATGGCGTTTTGGAAAACCGCAACGGTCCGTTCGGGAAAAGACGATACGTATTTTTGGAAACTGACGGATTGGGTGACCGAAGCATTTGAACAACTGCCGTTTGCGTTTTCCAAAGACGAATGGACGGATACCGTGCAGGAGTATATGAATAATGGTGTGGTTGCTGTACATCATTCCCAAATGTATCGCACGTTGTACCAGCCGGCTTACCGGGTTATTCAACAGGAAGTGTTTCAAAAATAACGGGACACAGAACGGTGAAGAGAATCTCTTTGCCGTTTTTGTATATTTCGGATATCCCTTTAACATTCATTTAACAAATCCTTTATACTATTACAGTAGGTGGTGAGCGTATGCGCATTCTGATTGTCGAAGATGAATATAAACTGGCGGAGCTGATGGAAGTCCGTCTGAAGAAGGAAAACTACAGCGTGGATATTGTCACCAACGGAGAGGACGGCTTATACAGTGCGTTGACGGGAACGTATGATTTAATCGTTCTGGATGTCATGCTGCCGAAGAAAAACGGGTTTGAAATCCTGTCGGAAATACGGAAACAGCAGATTTCCTCCAAAGTCATCATGCTGACGGCATTGGGGTCTCTGGACCATAAACTGGAAGGATTCTCGGAAGGTGCGGATGATTATCTGACCAAGCCGTTTATGATGGAAGAACTTGTTGCCAGAATCAATGCCCGTTTGCGGAATACGTACCGGATGGAAGTGAACGCGATTGAATATGAGGATCTGAAACTGGATCTTCGTAAGACGTCGGTTCTGTGTACAACCACGAAAAAAGAAATCGAGATTATGAAGAAAGAGTTGCAGATTCTGGAGTATTTCATGAGAAACCCGAATCAGGTATTGTCCAAGGAACTCTTATACGATAAAGTATGGGGATTTGATAACGATACGATATCCAACAACCTGGAAGCGTACGTATCCTTTGTGCGCAAGAAACTGAAGGCGATCGGTTCCACGGTTACCATCCGTGCAGTCCGTGGTCTGGGATATAAACTGGAGGTAGGAAATGAAGAAACTAAAGAATAAAACGTGTGCGTTGATTTTCTCCATTTTCTCGATCGTCTGTATTGCGGTGGTCGTCGGATATAACGTGAATACGTATAACCAGCAGATGGAAAATACGCGGGGAAAGCTTGCTCAGATTGAACGGATTCATCGCAACAACCGCTCTTCGAAACAACTGGTATTCATGGATGCGGAAGCGTATGTGGTAACGTATACAATCAACGGGGATATTTTCCGGATTACCAATTATACGGATAACGGATTAACGGATAAAGAAGTGCGGGAAATGGTTACGGGTTTAAACCTGAACAAAACGAAAAACATCGGAAATCTGTATTTCAATCATTACGTGTATCAGTGGCAGCGCAGTGAACTGGTCATTCTGGGGACGTCGGACGTACAATCGTATCTGGTACGTTCACTGGTCAGTTCCCTGATCGGGTGGATTGTGATGGAGTTTGTGTTCATGTACATTTCCTGGCTGCTGACAAAGTGGCTGGTCAAACCGGTGGAGGAATCGTTTGAAAAACAACAGCAGTTTATTTATGATGCCTCTCATGAACTGAAAACACCGCTGGCAATCATTCTTGCCAGTGCGGAGGCGTTGGAAAGCGATCCTAAGGAAACGAAATGGTTAACCAACATCAAGAGCGAATCGCAGCGGATGAACCAGCTGGTGATGGATCTTCTGGAATTGTCGAAACTGGATGATATGCGGAACAAGGAAGTGTTTGCGCTGTGTGATCTGTCGGAAGTCATCCTGACGAAATCCCTGTCGTTTGAAAGCCTGATGTTTGAACAGCAGCTGACGCTGGATACGCAGATTGAGGAACATATTATGATGCGCTGCAGTGCGGACCGGATGAAGGAACTGTTAAGTATTCTTCTGGATAATGCGATCAAGCATGCCTTTTCGCAATCGACAATCGTGGTTTCTCTGAAGAAAGAAAAAGATACGATTGCGCTTGCGGTACAGAATGCCGGGGAAGAAATTCCGGCAAACCAGCGGGATAAAATATTCGAACGGTTTTACCGGGTGGATAAATCGCGCAATCGCGACGAAGGCCGGTACGGTTTGGGACTGTCGATTGCGAAAAGCATTGTGACATCTCACAACGGTACGATCGGGGTGAATTGTGCAGAGGGAATCACAACGTTTACGGTATGTATGAAACAGGAATAATTTTTCCTGTTTTTTCATCTTGGTTTAAGGGTGGGATTCTATACTCTATTCGTACAAAGGAGAAGATGAGTATGTTTCTTTTAAAAAATGCGTTGACTTCCATCGCCAGGAACAAGGGAAGAAACCTTCTGATCGGTCTGATTGTGGTAGTGATTGCGTGTGCGTCAACGGTTGCGCTGGCGATTCGTAATACGGGAAACCGGATTGTGGAAGAGTATACGGCAGCCAATGAAATTGTCGGGTATATTTCGTTTAACCGGCAGGCGCTGGCAGTGAATTTCAAAGAAGGGGAAGATGCGATGAAAGAAAACATCGAAGCCTTCAACAACATTGAACAGTTTACGATGGACAGTCTGAAAGAATACGGAGACAGTGAGTATCTGAAAGGGTTCTACTATACGTATTCCGCTTCCTTAAACAGTGATACTTTAACGAAGGCAAGCGATACGTTTGAATATGAAGTAACGGACACCAAGACGTCGACCAAGACGTCAAAAGACAGTTCTTCCAAAATGCAGCGACCAAAGGGCGGGGATTTCCCGCAGCCTCCGACAGGGGAAGGCGGCTGGAACAAAGTCATTACGAATAACATTTATACGGAGAA
>JABUSI010000343.1 GCA_021442745.1 Erysipelotrichaceae bacterium
ATGGACATCTTTTCCACATCGGTAAATGCCCCGTCATAGAACGAACCGTTTAACCATGTCCGGATTTTCGTATTGGCCCACGTTTTTCCGGCATCGGCATCATACGATTTACTCGTCAATACGTAACGGCTGACAACCAGAAGCTTGTTTTCGGACTTGGCTACAACCTTCCATTCGATTTCTTCCTTACCGTTGTTTGTCTTGTTATCCTGTTCGTACGTTCCGAACTTGATGTAATCGCCAACGCTTGCTTCCGACAGTGTTTCCCGCAGATCGCATAACTGCAGCCGTAAATTCGCATCGTTGTATCCGTTGCTGTTGGTCAGCGCAATTCTTGCCTCATCGTATTTCTGATTCGTCAGCAGTTCTTTTCCTTTGGTATACCAGACTTCCCGGATTCTTTCCGCCGCATCTTCATAATCCTCCGCATAGCCGAAATATTCCACCGCATCGTCATATTCCTTCGCTTCAAAAGCCATTGCCCCCATCAGATACCAGCACTCTTTGATCTTTGCACGGGTATCGTTGAAATCATGCGACTTGGTAAAACACGCAATGGCATCGCTGTACAATTGTTCGTTATAGGCAGCCATTCCCTTCCGATACCACACTTCATCAACTTTCGTGGGAGCATCCTCATAATCGCTTGCCAGCGTAAACGCATCCAGCGCTTCGTCATACCGGTCATTTTCCAGATGCTCACTTCCCAGACAATAATACGCTTCCTTCAGTTTACTCTGGGCATCCTTGTAATCCTCCGCACCGGTAAACTCTTCAATCGCTACCGCATAGTCTCCGGTTTCCATCGCGGCAATCCCTGCCTTATAGTGGTCTTTCTGCGGATTGGAACAACCGCAAAGACCGATTACCAGCAGAATCGCCAGCAGTTTCGTTATTGTTTTTTTCATACTGTACCTCTTAATCCCTCAGGGTAATTTCACTATACTATACGCTTTTGCGTTGGTCAAACTTTTCAGCCGTTCTGAGACCTCTTTTCATAAAATCTTAAGTTCTTCCCATTTTCCTGCAAATTATTCCCAAAAAACTACAGTATTGTTCCCCTTTTCCTTATATTGGAACATCTGAGGGTATAATCGTCTCAGCCGTTGTTTTATCATAGACCCGTTTGCGCCCATTTCTGACGCAGACACATGGTTTTCTGAAACAACATCATCTGCGGTTTACCCAAAAACAACCGCGTATTCAATGAAAAAAGGAGATGCCTTATGAGACAAAAGAAACCAAGTTCTGGCAAGCGTTTTTTATTGCTTACGTTGTCGATGCTGATGATCTGTACGCTCATCCCGACAAACATCCTTGCCGAACACGAACAATCCGCACATCCGATCTGCGGAAAGGAAAGCGGCGCATTGATTTGCGAACAAAGTGAGGAACAACACGTCCACCGCGACGATTGTTATCACAATCACAGCGAATCCTGCTATCCGAAGGTGGAAACAACCGAAAAACCGGAATCCACCGAACCGGTCATCACCGAAGAAGAACCTTTGGAACAGGAAATTCCGGTTGTAACGGAAACCGTTGAAAATCCAAGTGATGAAGAAATCACGGAACCAACGGAAAATCCGATCGTGGAAGAAACCACGGAACCGGAAGAAGTTGTAACGGAAGAAGCACCGGAAATCCAGCAGATTTCTGAAATCATTTCTTCCGAACCACAGGAAGAAACCACGGAAACCGAAACACCTGCCGAAGAACTTCCGCAAACCGAAGAACCGGTTATCGAGGAAGTACAGGAAGAAATTTCCCGCAACCGGGAAGCAGAGGAAGAAGAAGAAGAAGAGGAAGAAACCTTCGTCTATTCCGATACGGACTATACGTTTGAAATCCGGTTCGCAAATTCCGGCAGTGAAACCGTCGTTGACATCGACAAGGATCTGAACCTTCTGGACTCTTCCTTTGTCACTCTTGTCATGACACGGAAAGACAAGGAAGACGTAACGGAAGCGGAAACTGCCAATTACGTCTTACAGATTGCCTCTGTGACTTCATCATCCGATGAATTCAACTGGGATGGCAGCGATACCATTACGACATCCGAAGATGCCAATATCAGCTATACTGTACATTACGTTATCTATAATAAGGAAAGAAACGCAACCGTCAAAGACCCGGATGACGAAGATGTCAACATCTCTGCCAAAGCGGTATTCGTAACAAGCGACGGCGAAAAAATCCTGGAAACCCTGGATACTGACGATCAATACATTTCGAATGCTCTTGTCAGCAAGTACGTCACCGGTACCGAACCGTTTGATGATGACGACGAACCGGGTAACGACTCCAGCAAAGACAACCGCATCATCCGTACCTTTGATACGGCAACCTATACCATCAAAGTACAATCCGAAAGCTATTCTCCGAGAACATACTATAAAAAAGGATATGTCGGCTTCTATTTCTCCATTCCTTACACCAAGGAAGAAGTGACCATCGACACCGGCTCCATGGGCTGGATGACAAGCAGTACCGGCACTTCCTATGACTACCAATACAAAGATCATGGCAGTTATCAGACATTAGTTGCGTACCGGTATCTGGATGCCGATGCGTTACATACGGAAAGTACCTTCCCGATTACCGAACTGGTTGTCAACCTGTCGTTAAAAGTACATTCCATGAAAAACAACGACACCATTCAGCCGACGGTATATACCTGGATTGATGGCAATGACATCGACCTGTCAAATCCGGATTACATCTGCGATGTTACCAAACACGCAAACGCCGCAAACAACGGCAAGGAACTATACGAAATTCCAGTTGAAGAACTGACCGTATCCGCTACACCAAGATACAACGTCAGAATCCAAAAAGCAGGCGACGCCTACGCCAAAACCACCATCTCCTCTTATAATTTTGCGACCGGTAACAACAAAGCCCTGAACAAGGACAAGGGAACGGTAGACGGCACCATAGCTGTGTACGGACTGACCTTACAGCTTTACAACAATGCCGACGGCAAAGGGTTAAAAGGTATTGAACTTCCGCAAGGTGACATTACCTTTGACGTCACCCTGGAAGCCACCTATTCCTATACCGACAGCAATTCCAAGAAACAAACCGTCACCTTAGACGACAAATATACCCCGCTGGTGTGGAGTTATGATGCAGCTTCCTCTGCTGCGACACAAGGCGACGGCAGAATCGTCAATGCCTATTCCAACACGTATGCGACCGGTTCAGCGCCGCATAACAATTATTCCAACAAAACCAAAACCAAAACTTCCGCAAAACTGACCAATAATTTCTATTGCTGGGAAGGCGGAACATGGTCTGCGACACAAGAAGGCAACGTCGTGCACTTCACCGTTTCCGGTTACGAAGTCAACCCGCAGTTTTTCCCGCATCAAAACGCCTCCGGCACAGCAGATATTTACTATAAATCCAAAACGGATCCGGAAATGACCCGAATCGGCTGTTTTTCTGCCGGAGAACTGTTTGTTGTCTATCCGGTAGGAAACGGCGACGATTTCTTACCGGTTGTATACCAGACAGAAGAAGGATCCGGATACGGCACAATCAATACGACGGTAACCGATTCCAACTTACGGGCAACCTCCATATCCAATCAATCGCTGCCGATTGTTACCGATAATTCCAACCAGGGAAATCCTGGTATGGGCAAAACCGATACTGCCGGTGACGACAAACAGCAAGCCAATCTGACCGTCGCAAAGGGAAAAAGCGGCAGTGATACATTCCGGATTTTTTATACCTCCAACCCCGGAGTAACGAACGGTGACTGGAACGGTGCTGCTTATCCTAACAACAATTACGATAATGGTCTGGACGTTTCCCTGCAGGGGCAAAGCGGAGGAATCTGCGCACTGCTCCAGACCAACATTTACAGAGAGCCCGACAACATCCGTCCGGCAGTGAACCTTCTTCTGAAATTTGACGACAAGGCATTCATTCCGAACGGCAAGTATGGATTAAACACCCGAAACGAGTTTTCTACCAGTTTGCTGTGGGTTGCCAAATCCGACAAAACCGGCTGGGATTCCGACCAGGAAATGAACAGCGCTCAGGAAGGATGGGACAAATTCGTCTACTTTACTTCCTTACAGGAATTACAGGACAAGGGGTATACATGTGTTGCCGTATTGCTGGAACGCCGGATTAAAACACCGGACGCCCTTCCGACCACGGCCACCGAAACAACCATCAATCACTATTTCTTCCTGTACGGTAACGCCGCTGACGATCTGGAAATCGGCTATGTAGCCCAATGCGTCATTGCCGGCAGATTCTGGAACAAAACCGACTACGAAGCCGCCAAGGCAGAAGGTTATACCGATAAAAAGGAAGGATACGAAAAAGTCATCCCAAGCCGCCTGTCCGGTTTATCCATGCCGGAAGCTACCTATGTGTCACCGATTACCGGTACGTATGATTACCGGAAAACCGAATATGACAGTGAAGGATACGTTACGTATCAAGATGCACAGAAACAACACGGGGATTCCCTGTATATCCTGAATTACACGTCCGAAATTGCCAAATCCACGTTACAGACCAACAAGGATAACTCCCGCAAGGAAACCTTTGACCTTGACAGCAACCAGACCGATGTCGATTATCGTCTGGACTGGGGTATGAAAATCAACGAACAGCTGGAATATGCCAAGACGACCACGGTAACCATTACCGAAGTCATTCCGGCAGGAACCACGTTCAATAACGATTTGCGGTTAGGCGGAACGTTCGTACCGGACAACCCGTTAGGTCCGGCTTATAAGGGGACAGTTACCGGAGGAGTAACCGAAGGAAAAACCGACCCGGATACCGGTATCCTGTTCAAATCCCTGACGCAGATTCCGAATGCTGACGGTACCGTAACCCTGACCATCGTACTGGAAAACGTACCGATTACTACCAAAGCCGGATTACCGGATTTGTATTACAGCGTAACCATCGACAAAGCCGCTGCCGTAAACGGACAGCAATACACCTCTTCCGCTTCCATTCAGACAGCCGAAGACAAGAGAGC
>JABUSI010000275.1 GCA_021442745.1 Erysipelotrichaceae bacterium
TCATAGAACTTATCGATGACACTCGTATCAGAGTAAATCGCACCCGAATCCACATCTTTCTGATCAATCAGTTCCTTCAGAACCAGCGTACCCAATTTCATCGCATGGAACGGCGCCAGTCCGCCTGCACGATAGTTCATTTCATTGACGAATTCTTCTCCGTGACGGACCCCGAACAGCTGAACCACACCACCGTTTTCCATGCATTCAAAAAACAAACGGGCGATGGATTTCATCTTTTCGGAATTTCTGACATACGTTTCGCTTATCCCTTGCTTAATAAGGTCAAAGTACTGTCTTTTGATATCCATATTATTATATTTTCTCCTTTGCTCTTACTGTATTATAGCACAATATTATGCGACTTTTTCACATTATTGCGCTTCTTTGTGGTATACTGTATGTAACAATAAAAAAGGAGAAAAATAATATGAAAGGTATCATTATTGCAAGCCATGGTGACATGGCACAAGGCATGTTGGAAACAACAAAACTGTTCTTTGGCGAACAGCCGCAGATCAAAGCGTACTGCTTACAGGCATCCGATAATCCGGACGCATTCGTGGAACAATTGAAAGAAGGAATCGAAGAAGTCGATACGGGTGACGGTGTCGTCGTATTCTGCGATCTGCTGTTCGGTTCTCCATGCAACTGCATGATGCGGATCATCGGTCTGGATCTGGACAACCCGAGAGTGGACGTTGTAACCGGCGTGAATTTGCCGATGATTTTACAGATGCTGGCAACCAGAGAAACCGGTGAAGTAGTCATTCAGGACTTACTGGATGCCGGTAACCAGGGTATCGCCGATCTGAAAGCAATCATCAGAGCGAACATGGGATAATCCCGACAAACCAAAGAAGTGATGCCACATAATACGATAATAGAGACGTATCACTTCTTTTCTCTTATTCATTTTATGAGGTATATGTATGGCAAACAATCAGACAAAAGCCCGTGACTTAAAGGGCATCAACATTTATCACGACAATCATCACGGAACGGTAATGTACGACTTTCTGACCGGAAACGGATACATCATTACCAACCCGGTCGTTAAAAAACTCGTACTGAACGACGCCGGATTACCAATCGCTATCCTGTTGTATCTGGTATGCACCGGTCTGGACGTTTCCCCGGTCGTTTCCCTTGCGCTGGGAGCAGCGGCCTACGTGTTATGCAAGATTCTCTTCCGCGTTCTGGTATTATACAAGCAACCGGAAGTCAAGCACTACAAACGCCCGGAACACAGCGGACTCATCGACCGGTTTGCGACGGTTTATAATAAGACGCAGCTGATTCTGGTAGCCGTCATGAGTCTGGCCATTACCGTAGTAACGGTAATCTATATTATCGGTGAAAAACTGACCGGATGGTATCTGTATGCGATGATTGCGATGGGCGTTGCCGGTCTGGCTCTGGCAGCCGTATCCTTTATCGCTTCTAAAAAGCAGCCGGCACCGGCAAAGAAAAAGAAATAACGGAGCTTTCAAAGCTCCTTTTTCAAACAAGAAAGGAAACTTATGCAATTTTCATTTAAAAAAGTATGTATCGAATCCCCGACTCCTACCACCCAGGCGGGGCATCTGTGTCAGACGTATCTGTTACACGAATATCATGACCATCTGTACGGAAGATTAACCGGTATCAAAGACAACGGACAATGGGTTGTTCACGTATCCTTAGACCTGTTATCGTTCAGCAGTGAAAAGCGGGATTTACTGATTCAGGCAGTAAACAAACGCCTTCACGACAATATGCCGCAGATCATCACCTCTTCCACCCATACGCACTATGCCAACAAACCGGATGACGAAGCGTATCTTCCGTGGTTAATCGAAACGTTAGCCAACGGCATCTGCGAAATGGAATATACCGAATACGAAGATGTGGAAACGTCGTATCAATACGTACCGTGCCAGGTCGTCGGCAAATCCCGGATCAGCGGTTACGAATTAAACAACGAATACTTATCCTTACTGGCCTTCTGGTCCCATGGTAAAAACTTCTTCAACTTCCTCGTTCACAACTGTCATCCGACAATCTTAAAAGCGAATACACCGTTCTTCTCCGCCGAATTCCCGGGATACGTATTAAAGAAACTGGAAGACAACTTCGAAAGTAACTTCACCTACTGTTCCGGTGCCCAGGGAGACATCTCTTCCCGTTTTGTCAGAGACGGACAAACGTATGAATCCGTAGAAAAATTAGGAAACAATTTATTTGAAGAAGTGAAAAAGTTAATGGAACACAGTGCAGACAACTTACAGCCACTGCAATTTGACTGCAAGATGGTACCGTTTGCGTACGAGCACGAATTCGGACCGATGGATTTATCCGGCATCCGTGACGGCTTATCCGAACGCGAACTGGAAACCATTCAGCAGGGACAGATTATGAGAGACCGCATCCGCAAAAGAGTGGAAGAGAACGGTATCGAATGTCTGACCAACGAAATCACCTTATCCAAGGTAAGCTTCGGTTCCATCAGTTTCGTCTTCTTCCCGAATGAAATCTTCTCCGAATACCTGAACGAACTGAACCTGGATGAAAAGATGTTAATCTCCTACTCCAACGGATATGGCCCGTACGTCTTACCGATCGGTTTCCCGTACATCACCTACGAAAAGTTCACGGACACCTTAACCGATAACTGTAAAAGACGTCTGATCGAAGCATTCAGAACCATATAATACGAAAGAGGCAACATGCCTCTTTTTTTGTCCCGTCTTTTACATTCAAAATGTATATTCCGGCATAAAAAAACTCCCGGTTGCCCGGAAGTTTTCTTTTTGTGTTTCAGGTATTAAGCCAAGATACCGAAGAATCCGCCAACGAAACCGATTGCGCAAAGCAACAGGATAACCTTAACCGGAGTCCACTTCTTAGACTTCAACAGGTACAAGCACAATGCTACGAAAGCGATTGGCAATGCCTTTGGTAAAATAGCATCCAACGTACTGTTCAAGGAAGCACCTACAGAAGATTCCTTGATGATTTCGCCGGCTTCATTAACCAAAGTTGTAGGAATGAATGCAGGGTTGAACTTTGTTCCGATCATAGAAGGAACAAATCCACCGACTACCGTAATACCCAGGATACCAGCCATCTGTTGGAACTTATCCAATGTACCGGCACCGGCAACGTCGTTAATAACGTTAACACCTGTCTTATAACCATAGTTGAACAATGGCCATCTCAGGATGAACAATACTACCAATGGCAATGTTGTACAAGCAATTGCCAAACCGTAGTTACCTGCAGCAGCTGCAGAAGCACCGATGATGTTGAATGGTGGAGTAACCAATACAGCCTGGATCGTATCACCGATACCAGCCATAGGACCCATCAACGCAACCTTCAGAGAGTCACCGGTTTCACCTTGGTAAGCTTCTTCCAATGCTACGTCAGCACCGAAAATCAATGAAGAAGCACCCGGGTGAGTGTTATAGAAAGCCATATGTCTTTCCAAGTGACGGCAGATTTCTGTTTCGTCATTGTACAATTCCTTGAATACAGGAACCATAGCGTATGCATAACCGGATGCTTGCATCTTTTCATAGTTCCAGCACCATTGCAGAACCCAGTTATGACGTGAGCATGCTTTTGACAAAGCGCCCTTTGATAATTTGTTATTTGTTTGAGCCATATTATGCAGCCTCCTTTGCGCCTACGAACAGGTATGCGGCAGCAGCACCAACTAAAGCCAAACCGATTGTTCCGACACCGCAGTATGCGAATAATACGTAACCAACGATCATGAATGGCCAGTACTTCTTAACATCCATGTAAGAAATCAACAGTGCGAAACCGGCAGCCGGTAATAATCCACCGATAACAGCCAAGCCCTTCTGAACACCTTGCATGCTTACTGCGAAGTTTGTCAATGCTTCGATCTGATCCATCAACAACATACCGCACAATACAGGGATTAATCTTGCCAAAGCCCATGGTAATGTACCCAACAATACGGAAGTTTCGAATCCGCTGATGGAGTTCTTAGCCAAAGCATTGTCTCCCATGTGTTGGAATACTGTAGTCGTACCTCTACCTAAGATATCCATCTGGGTCATAAGTAAAGCGATACCGTTTGCTACTACCAAACCAGCATCGTAAGATCCTGTCTTAGCAGAAACAACAGTTCCGAAAATTGTTCCGGTAATTGTATCCGGAACGGTAGCACCACCGTAAGTATAGAATCCGATACCCATCAATGTCATAGTAGCGCCCATTTCCATACCTGCCTGAACGTTACCTACACAAAGACCGGAAACCAAACCTGTCAACAGTGCAGTTCTGATACCGATACCTGACAAGGACAAGACCATAGAGACACCTGCCCACAAGCCAAGTACGATACCTAGCATTAGATTGCTCATATTATTTTTTCCTCCTATATGGTGTCCCCATTATACAACTTTTTTACGGATTTCAACACATATTTTGCACATTTTTCCCAAAAAATCACAAGCACTTAACTATACTTCACTTGAGACCGAAATTTTGTACTTTTTTTCACCGTTTAGCCTTGAAATTTGGTAATATTATTTCATATTTTCATACAAAAGGAGGTTTTATGGACGCAATTTACACCAGACAACTGCAGCTTCCCATGAGTTACTGCAACCACCTTGGCAGATTATCCTATACCGACACCTGTACGATTTTCATGAATGCCGCCTGTGACGATGCCCAGCAAAGAGGCTTCGGGCTGACGTACATTCAGCAAAGAAACCTGTTCTGGTTAACGGTACATGCAAAATACCGGTTTTACCGGATGCCTGCCATGTTAACGGATCTTACGGTTCAGACCTGGCCCGGTAAACTGCGGTTCGGTTTAAGCAAGCGCTACTACACTTTGCAAGATGAAAACGGATTGTGTGCCGAAGCCCTTACGGACTGGGCCCTGTATGACAACAGCGAGCAGAAAATCAC